>JBGMRO010000494.1:0-3590 GCA_048061555.1 Thiohalomonadales bacterium
AGTAGACCACGCCTATGTCAACCTGGTACGCATGTGGAGTGAAGTATAAAATCGTGATTCGTAATTCGGTGTCGTAATTCGGTGTCGTAATTCGGTGTCGTAATTCGGTGTCGTAATTCGTAATCAAAAAACTATCGCAAACTTTCTAATATTAGCAAGTTTATTTTTATCTTTTATCTTTAGCCTTTAGCCTTTAGCCTTTAGCCTTTAGCCTTTAGCCTTTAGCCTTTAGCCTTTTACCTTTTACCTTTTACCTTTCATAATTAACGGCAGAATAAGTTCCGAACGTCTACACACGAAAAGAATGCTGATTCGTCTGCGGTGGCATCCGTGGTTATCCGTTGTAGCGAGTTAGTCGTGGTGGTATTGATAAAATAGACATCGCTTTGTAATCCAGACGGGGCTTGTGTACTCGTTATGAACGCATCTCCCAAGCCAACCCTGCCGACGATCTGAAAACTCATATGTACTATGTCTAATGGGACACCGTTGTCGTCTACATCTACCAAGCTGCCCAGAGAAGCGGTCAAGGTATGGGTATCGGTACTATAAACCGACAATGTGGTGAGAGGTTCTCCAGTAGCAATCTCGTCAACAATTTTTTCATCGGTTCTCGCAAGGATGATCCTTTCGAAGGCTACTTGACGTGATAATACGGTGTCGACCGTACCCACCCATGCCGAATTTTTAATTATTGTTCGGTCACTACCTGCGAAATTCGAATCAGGAACAAAAACCACCGCTTCGGCGGTCGACGTGAGTGAATTAATGCGATCGTAATCTTTATTGTAATACACCTTTCCATTGGTCAGAAAAAGATCGATTTTCGAGCCGGTATCTTTTCGTTTCGCCCGCCAGGCCGGTAGTCGACCAACCTCTTCGAGTAATTTCAAGGGATTAGACCGCAATTGAAGGTCGATATCATACAGACCGATAGTGTCCGCTGCAGCCGCCGGGTTGACCCGAGCCGCGGTAAAAGTAATATCGTCAATGTTACGCGTCATGGCCAAAACAGCATCATAAGCGCTAGCCCCATCATCACTAATGTTTTGCAGGTCAGCAATGAGTATCTGCGCGCTTGATTGTCCTTTGGCATCGACCACCCATAAATTGAGTACACCCGCGCCCGTATTTTCGACAAACAGACATTCTGTGGCTATGCATAACTGTGTATCGATACTAGCGCCGCCGACGCTCGGTGCATAGACGGGCGTAGTGACTACACTTCTAGATTTGGGATCATAACGA
Organism: Thiohalomonadales bacterium; assembly: GCA_048061555.1. Classification (GTDB taxonomy): domain Bacteria; phylum Pseudomonadota; class Gammaproteobacteria; order SZUA-152; family SZUA-152; genus JBGMRO01. The sequence continues at coordinate 1,249 of JBGMRO010000494.1, forward strand.
TAGACATTCGCGCCATCGATTTGCACGTAATCTTTACCCACCAAGCCGGTTCCACCATTGGTGATTTTTATCGAAGTCACCGCCGAGGTGCTGATCAGCTGTGGGTTGGCGAAAGTACCATCAAATTGATACAGCTCCAGGCCATTGGCGACCAGGTAGCCATTAATGATATTGGTACCGCCGATCTCTGCATCATATAAAATGGCGATATCATCTAACGTGGTCAGGGTGCCGCTGAAATTCAATCTTGCCGTTAAGTCTATCGACGCCTGCCCTGCGGGGGTTTGCTCAGACAGTAGTCTAATCTCGTTATCACCACGAGCATCGCAACCGTCGCTACCCGGCAATTCCACAATAATAGGTAAACTGGAAGCACCGGCGATAAAAACACCTTCTAGGCGGTCACAAAAGACCGCTAGATTCGTATCTGAACTCACTTGAAAAGGTTTTACTACCGCAGACGGCCCCATAGCCGTGCGGAAAAAACGGCCCGGCCCGGTATGAAATAAACTTGCCGGGACTAGATTTGAGATTCTCAGAAGTGCCAAATTTCGAAATCCCGAATACGCAAGAAACACACTTTCGCGCTGACTCGCCGCATTACTGAGTGAAACTCGGTAATCATTATCGCGAGAACCCACTACATTGAGATCTCCCGTACTCAAGCGGTTGTCGCCCGTGTCTCTGTTTAGATTGCTGAAAAAGGGTAAGTATGGGCCAAATCCTGGACCTGTTGGCAGAATCACGGGTTCTTTGCAGGAATATAGCGCCGTTAAAACTAATGGTAAAAATACTAACAACTTTATTGGTTTCATCTGGGAATCTCCGCCTGTAATTCGGTAACAATAATCTCACCTAAATGCTTGGTTCTACAGGATAAATCCAAATAATACGGCGGAAAACGGTCAATGTGTCTTTTTTTCAATGTCCATTACTCATAAATCACGACCTCAACCTAGCACGTCAGTCAGGGTCTGCCCCTCTTTATTGGCTACCACAAAAGTCCATGCAGTACATAAACTGGTTAGATTAGGGGGGCCTGCTCTGTGAAATAGGCTGATTAATCTGGGATCATAACAACTTGTTTCCCGGAGTGAAATGCATTCCAGCAGATATTTTGATACTAAGGACGGTGTATCGCGGTCCATGGGGGAAAACCGCTACATGCCCACACCCCGCTAGAGACGCGGGCTAGAGTCACATCCCAACACATCAGTTGAACCTAAAACTATTAATGATACAGCCGACCCTTGGGGCCCTCTGCAATCAATTTTTCGAGTTGACCTCTGAATTGGAGTTTCAAGTCTTCGGTGTTTTCGTATTGTGTCGGGTAGTGCCCCAGGTCTTTGAGTTTATCTTGAAAACGCCAAAGCGATTCAAAGTCGGCCCTAATAACCTCGCTGGTGGTAATCGTGGCATTTTTGAAATAGGCATAGATCAAGGGTTTTTTATGGGCATTTTTATTAAACGCCGGTAGGGCACTGTCAAATTCTTCTTCCGTGTATTTGCCGGTCTTGGTCTTGAATAGACCGACAAAGATATCGCTGTCGCGTACCGCTTGGTTGTATTCGTCTTGCAGGCGTTTTTCAGCCATCGCATCCAGGAAGTTCTCCCAACGAACGATTTGCAGGTATACGCCTTTTTCACGTAATAAATCATTTTGTTCCCGAAAATAGAGAACAAACGCATCCCGATCCTCGCGCAATTCCTCTGACGAGGCCAGAAAGATCGTAATGGTCTGCAGCTTGTTTGGCTCCGATAGGCTGTCACTCTGTTCATCGGCCCAGTGGGGTAAGTGCTCGAGCCTAAGACCGTCGAGTAATTCCAGTACGCTTATGTCTTCGAAGCTGGCGGGACACTCTACCGTTAGCTTCTGGGCCAGATTATAGACATAATCCGTTAGTTGAAAAATGTCGCCAAAACCACGGAGTGCCTTTGGCCAACCTTCGGGCGATAATCCAAAGTGCATATCAGGACCAATCAAGACAAGCGAACTACGCCCTTCAGCCAAGACGCGTGATAATAACGGGTCCAACTCAGCGGGAGTAATCTGCACCAGTTTATCGTTAGAATCGTTCATGGTATGCGATTATATGCGCTGCGAGCTTACGGGAAGGTTCAACCTAGACTAGTCACTTTGACCGCAGAAGTCTACGCAGGAGTGCGTGGGATCGAGAAACAGCGCGAGGCTAAAGCCTCGCCTCCAAAAAAGGAGGGGTTTGCATGAAACTGAATATCCGCAAACTGAGCTGGAACTGGGGCTTCAGCCCCGGATACTGGTCCCTCATTCCAACGCGCACCCGCCTAGGAACGAGAAAACGTTCAGTAGGATGAGTAGTTAC
>JBGMRO010000495.1:0-3567 GCA_048061555.1 Thiohalomonadales bacterium
TGGAAGAGCGCGAATTAGAACGATTGCTCGACCTCTGGCGTGAATGGTCACAATCAAATTGTACCGGCACAGGCTTCAAGAACCGGACGATTGAACACCAACTCATGATAGAAGGTGCAGTTACCAGGGCGACCGGCTCACACACCCTGGAGAGTCCTGAGTGCGAGAGACTCGACGCGGCCATTTCAAAAATGCCGACACAGATGAAAAAAGCGATTAAATTAAAATATCTATTTGGCTTCACCAATAAAGACGCAGCAAAAGCAATGCGAATGGCCGTCCCTACATTTAAAAATTTAGCCCATCGATGCCGCTCCTGGTTATGTGGACAACTCACGACATAAATTCGATTCAAAAAATCGGTATAAACTTGTAAAGTGGATATCCATAAAGTACTCTAAAACGCATATAGTGAATTCCGTCCTTTGGAAAAAACTTCCTTAAGATACATTTTAAACCGTCTTTATTGGCGGTTTTTTTATGCCTGAAATAAACCCATTATCTAGAAAAGATGCCAAAAGAAACCCCAATTTACGGTGCAACCGAAACCTTTGACTTTGTTCATGGTTTAAATGTCAGCATCATTCACCCCATTGGCGCTTTTGGTGAATTAATAACAGCTCAGAAAATACCCCAAGTCCAGATTAAATTCCCTTACGGCTTGAATTCAGACATTGTTCAAACTCTTACTAATAACGCCTCTAGCACCGTAACCGCGTCAAGTGGTATCTGTACGGTAACGTGTGCAGCGTCCGCGAATGCTTTCTCGCAAATTAGAACATTAGATGTAGTGCGTTATTCACCAGGTCAGGGATCGTTAATGCAAGGGACTTGCGCCTTCACAACCGGAGTTGCTAATAGTTCTCAAGTCTTTGGTCTTGGGGATGATGAGGAAGGCTTCTTTTTTGGTTACAACGGTACAGCGTATGGTCTTTTGCATCGTGCTCATGGCGAGCTAGAAATGCGAGAATTAACGATCACCGCTGGTGCGGATGCCGGTGGGGGTGATTTCGTTATCACCATGGACGGTACAGCAGTAACTATCTCAGTTAATGCCAACGATACTATCTCAGAAGTGGTTGCCGCGATTAAAGCAGCAGAAAGCACTTTTGGAAACGCGGGTAGAGGCTGGGAAGTTAACACCAATGACAATATAACAATAACCTTCACCTCTCTTGTAGCGGAAAACGCTTCAGGTACTTTTAGCTTTTCGGATACTGATAGCGGCGTAACTGCTGGAACCTTCACACAAGCCACCACGGCTATAGAAGGTCTAGCACCAACCGATACCTGGATACCGCAAGCAGATTTCAACCGCGACACTATAGACGGTCAAGGCGCTTCTGGTTTTACAGTTGATCCCACAAAATTAAACGTTTACGAGATCCAATCCCAATACCTAGGCGCGGGGATGATTGAATACAGTATTGAAGATCCAGAAACCGGTCATTTTATTTCGGTTCACGCAATTAAATATGCAAATACTGCCGTTATAGCGTCGTTAAGTAATCCTACTCTACACTTAACCATAATAGCCAAAACAGAAACCGGCTACAGTGGCGGCGCATTAACCATGAAAACCGCCTCAATGGCTGGTTTTATCGAAGGATCGACCGTACCGCTTAATGTACGTTTTGCAATCAGTAACGCCAAAACCACTACCGGGTCAACTCCTGTAAACATTCTAACGATTCACAATCGAGAACATTTCCAAGGAACCCGCAATAAAGTAGTGGTGTATCCTGACTTTATCACCGTAGCTAGCGAAGCCACTAAGACAGTCACTATCGACGTAATTTCCAACCCTACCCAAGTAGACGGGACGGTTGCAATGACAGAGATAAACGCCGCTAATTCGGTCGTACACTACGATACAGCCGGGACTACCGTTGTTGGCGGTGAAAAAATCTTAACCATTATATTAACTGGCGCACAGTCCAAAGAAATTGATTTAAAATCGTTAAACCTTAATATAAGCCCTAAAAGTCGCCTAGTCTTTGTCGCGTCATTATCTAGCGGATCTAATTCCCCAGTATCAGTAGGCATTACCTGGGATGAACGACTATAAAAAATAATAAATAGCAGTAAATAGACTTAATATTGATGAAAACATAGCAATTAACGAAATATAAATAAGATTATCTTTATAATGGTTATTCATTGAAGCAATAAGAGAAAACACAGCAAATAAGATACTAGTACGAAAAACCCAATTAACAGGTATTTCGCTAGTATCGATATAATCTAAATAAAAAGATGTAAATAACCACAGAATTAATACAAAAGCAGATATTATGGTTATTTTGGCGTAGGTCGGCATTTCTTTATTTCCCTATGTTAACTATACTGAACTTAGCTTTATTAGTTCCTTGTCTAATTAGTTTAGCTAGTGCCAGTTTTAAGTTTCTTAGAACTGGCATGTTTACTTAATATTCTGCAAAACAAAATGTTTAACCAGGTTAGGTAAAGTTCGAGTCTCTTTATCAGCCATTTTAATAAGCTTTTCATACTCATTATCCGTAACTCTAAATTGAATTAACGGATCTTGTTTCTTAGTTAATGATTTTCTCATAATATCCTCTATTTATTTAGGTTTTGGAATGCAAAACAGTGTTGTATCGCTGTCTGCGCCACTTATCACATAAACACAAGAATAGTTTTTATTAGATTTCGGAGTGAATTCATAAACATCGGGATTCGATCCCCATCCGTCGAATTCATAAGCGTAATCAGGCTGTATTAAATCTGTAGATGTTGTATCAATTTTACCATCACAGCCAAAAAGCCCAATAATGACAAGAATACAAACTGTACTTATTAATTTATTTTTCATGTTAATTTAATAACCAAAGCCGTAACAGTCGCGGTTATAGTTGCTATAACACTCATTAAAGTGAATAAGTGAATCGCGTTTTTCTGTCTTAAACGGATAACCTTTTCGATTAATTCCTCAATTTCCAATTTTTCTTTAGTGTCATGAGTATTCATTTTTTAAGCTCCTTAAGAATAATAGCTTTAGCCCAATTAGGAATCGTTCTAGTCTGATCACAAGCTTGCTTAGTAATGATGGCGTATTCTGCATCCGTAACTCTAAATTGAATAAGCGGGTCTTGTTTCTGTTTCATAAGTCCTTGTCTTTATGTATGAATATATATGTAATTATAGTTAATCATACAAGATAAAACAACGCCACTAATCCCTTAGCGGCTTATTGTTTAATGTAAAGTGGTAATTGTTATAGACGTAGCCTTAAGAGCCATAGCAATTCTTAATAAGTCATGAATCGAATTATTGTATGCTATTGTCCTATGGCCATTCGATGTAATAGCTTCCAAGCGTGAACGTGCATTATCAGGGCGTATCTTGATTACTTGTAAGTTGGTTATATTGTTCATGTTATATACTCCTTGTCAGTATATTAGTTGAATTCAGTGAATAAGTTGTGGATAACTTCTAATCATCCAGATTTATAACGTTTTTAGGCGCTTCTAAGTCATCGTTAAAGAACCCAATAACAAAACAAGCTATCGCTAGAACAAGAGCCCATCCTGATATCGGTACGAAAAA
>JBGMRO010000496.1:0-3556 GCA_048061555.1 Thiohalomonadales bacterium
CGGCTGCCCGTATTAACGTAACCCCGAGCACCAGTTTTGGCGTAGACTTGATAGTCGGTATACGTTATCGGGTTAACGCGGGGCCAGGGCCTAACAAACAACAGCAACCCACCACCAGTCGGGAAAGTGCACCGGAGCCGCGCTGATACAATAAAACTACCGCTATTTGTTACCACCCAGTCGTGAACAACAATAAAAGGTCGCCTAGATTGTACATAGTTTAACGCACGATAGCCTGTCGAAACGCCGCCCTGAAAATAAGCCTCATGCGAGCCTTCGCTCACCTATAATTAATCAGAACAAATAGATTATACTCGTCCTGATGAGTATAATCCTCGCACTAAATTCGATCCTTGTTGGTGCAATCTACCTATGTCCATCCTCAATATTTCCGCCATATTAATCAGCGTGGCCACATTATTAAGCTATATTAATTATCGCTATATAAAACTACCTAGCACGATTGGTATTATGTTGATTTCGATGCTTATGTCCCTGTTTCTGATCGTCACCGATAACCTCGGTCTATTCGATCTACGCGATATCGCTACCGATTTTTTACAGCAAATCGACTTCAACAAGACCTTGATGCAGGGCATGTTAAGTTTTCTATTATTTGCCGGTGCCCTGCACATCAATATCAACGACCTCGCCCAACAGAAATGGGTAATTGCACTATTGGCCTCGGCCGGGCTTTTGTTATCCACCACGATTATCGCGTTTATGAGCTGGTACGGTTTTGCCCTACTCGGTTTTGAACTACCATTTTTATATTGCCTCATCTTCGGCGCCCTCATATCACCGACTGACCCTATCGCGGTATTAGGCATACTCAAATCTGCACATGCACCCAAGACCTTGGAAACAAAGATCGCCGGAGAATCGTTATTTAATGATGGCGTCGCTGTGGTCGTTTTTATCGTCATCCTAGAACTTATCACCGGCACGCAAACATTAGACGCCAGTCACATCGCCTTGCTCTTTGTTGAGGAAGCGGTCGGTGGTGTCGTTTTTGGGTTACTGGCTGGCTGGCTTACCTATTTTTTATTGCGCCAGGTCGATAATTATCAGCTCGAGGTGATGCTGACACTGGCATTGGTTATGGGGGGTTATGCGCTGGCGAACGCTATCCATGTTTCCGGCCCCATCGCCGTGGTGGTTGCCGGTTTGTTGATCGGAAATAAAGGTCGGCTATTGGCGATGTCCGATACCACAAGAGAACACTTAGATAATTTCTGGGAACTCATCGATGAAATATTAAATACCGTATTATTTGTCCTTATCGGCCTGGAATTACTGGTGCTGCAATGGGGCCTGGGGAATATTTATGCGGGTTTACTGGCCATTCCCATGGTTTTACTGGCACGATTTATCAGTGTCGCCTTGCCGATAACCCTGCTGCGTCGGCAACGCCCATTTAGCCCCCACGTCATAAAAATTTTAACCTGGGGCGGTCTACGTGGCGGCATCTCTGTGGCATTGGCCTTGTCTCTACCCGCCGGCCCTGAACGAGATTTTATATTGACGGTAAGCTATATCGTGGTCGTTTTTTCCATATCTGTACAGGGTTTGAGCATAGGGAAGTTGGTTCAGTCAACGCTAACAACAAAATAACAAGGGCATTTTTTGGTTAAGGCGTAAAATAGAGTTGCAAATAATAATGAGACTTATTATCATTTAGATAATAACTTAATTCGATGTCTTTTTTTCGAGGCCCTTCTTTCATAAGGTTCTTTTTCTACGAGGTGAGAGCACCATGCCATTTAGCCACATTCTCAACCGCAGCCTAATTTTCTTATTTTCTGTTCTGGTGGCCACTTCTGCCAGTTCTGCTGAAAAATTGACTATTTTTTCCGGTCGCAGCGATAAGTTTGTCAAACCTGTCATCAAGGCATTTACCGACACGACTGGTATCGAGGTGGTCATTCATGCCGGTAAATCTACGGGGCTATTAAACAAACTGAAACTTGAGGCCGGACGCACCGAAGCAGATTTATACATCAGCAATGATGCCGGTAATCTGCAAAAGGGGGTCGAGTTTGGCCTTTTTCAAGCGCTACCCGGGGACTTATTGGCCCCGATACCAGCCAATTATCGTGACCCTAAAAACAATTGGGTGGGGATATCGGCCCGAGCGCGTGTGCTCGTAGTCAATAAAAAGGCGTTTTCAAAGGACAATATCCCGACATCCATTTTTGACCTCGCCGAGCCACGTTTTAAAGACAAATTGGCCATCACCCACAGCAGTAACGAAAGTTTTATCGCCGGCACCACGGTATACATGCAGCTTGCGGGCAAGCAGAAGACTAAACAATGGCTGTTAGGTATGAAAAAGAACGTCGCCGGTAAAGTCTATAACAAGCACAGCAAGATTGTTAAGGCGGTAGCCAGTGGCAAGAAGAGCATCGGCTTGGTTAATCATTATTACATCTATCGTTTCCTCGCTAAGCACCCTGACGCACCGATAAAGATCGTATTGCCAGATCAGTCTAGCGAGGGAATGGGTATTGCTTGGAACGTGGCAGGCATCGCGATCTCGAAGTTTAGTAAACACAGTGAGGCGGCCAAGAAATTGATCAAATTTCTTATTTCAGCGGAAGGACAAAAAATCTTTGCCAATGTAAACAATGAATACCCGACCCGCAAAGGCGTCGCGACGGCAGCCGCTATTCCGCCCTTGGCTACCATGAAAATCGCCGATGTCGGCATGGTGCAGCTGGGTGTTCTGAGAAATCAAACAATCGACCTAATCGAATCAGTGGGCATGCCTTAAGAACCACTTGTTTTAATTTAGATCAATGCGGTCTTTAGCCTAATACGATGAATGTAGGTTCAACCTCAACAACGGCAAAGGCGCAGAAGACAGTGATAAAACTTAGCCCACTGTTCACATCTGCAGTGCTGGTTGTCATTATTGCTGCAATTCCATTAGGCTTCGTCTTGCTAAGTAGCTGGCAACTACCGACCGATCGATGGCTGACTCTATGGAGTCAACGCCTACCCCTACTTATTTTTAATACCCTGTCCCTTGCCACGCTCGTCGCTATATGCACGGTAGTCTTAGGTATCAGTAGCGCCTGGTTTATCGCCCGGCGGGAGTTTCGCGGCAAGAAACTCGCCGTCTGGTTATTAATTTTACCCCTGACTATCCCCACGTACGTCTTTGCTCATATCTATACCAGCCTACTCGACGACGATGGCTGGATAGGGTTACTGTGGCATTTCATGTTTGGCGATATGCTTGCATTGCCAGATATCTACAATATCTGGGGGGCCACATTTGTACTCTCGCTCGCGGGCTTTTCCTATGTCTTTTTGCTGGCTCGAGCCGCACTAGAAAACTCTACACAGTCTCTAGAAGAAGCGGCCCGCATACATGGGGCTAGCCGCAGTGAAGTATTTTTACGCATAAATTTACCCTTATTACGTCCCGCGGTTGCGGCCGCATTAGCGGTAGTCGTTCTGCATGTATTGTCTGATTTTGGTGCAGTCAGTATGTTACGTTTTCAGACCTTTACCTTGAGTATTTATTTACAAATGAGTGGCCGTTTTGACT
>JBGMRO010000497.1:0-3546 GCA_048061555.1 Thiohalomonadales bacterium
AGTTCGCAGAAAAATTGGATAACATTTGCCACTGAGTATCATCATCTATTTGCGCCACAATTGCCTTCGTCGGGGCGTGTAAATTGACGACACCGATAGTTGCAGGTATATTTTCACCGGTGAACTTTATGTCGCCTTGACGAAGTTTTTCAGGTAGTTTTCTATTCGTGCAGGTCAACTGCATGGAAATGGTAGATTTTGAAGTAGACGTATGTTGATCTGCCCTAAAGGAAATGAAATGGTCAACGTCACCCGTAACGGACGGGCGCACTCTCAGTTGATATAAATCATTCACAGATCTATCCTTAGCGTTTACGCCCCCACTTATATAGGACGCTGAAATTGACGATGAATGAGATTGTGGCGCTACATATAACTGGGAGAGGTTTCGAGATGATCGCCCACCATTATCGATCGCAAGCACTGAATCGATGGAGAAAATGGAGTAGTGATCTTGATTGATATTCGCCGGTTTCACTAAATACTCCATTTTATTATCGCCCAATCTTATCGGTTCCGCATCCATATTAATAGTATTGACGACGGGCGTGCAGTATAATTGAAAAATACTTGCATTAAATCGTTTAGAAACTACTAACTTTTTCTTTAAGCCCAGACTAATTGTTAACGAATCAAATTCAAATTTTGTTTGATTCACTGAATCAAAGCACACATCAAAAAATAGATATTTCTCGGGAAAACTGTAGTATTCAAGTAATTGTTGATGCGCCTCCACCGTGTTATCAGGATGAGGTAATATAAAAGAATCAGCACTGAATCCAACAGCTTTTAATGAATTGTTAGGTAAGGTGAAAATACACTTTTCCTCACCCAACGACATCTGACACTCAATATCGGTGAGTTGAGATACTAAGTACTGATAAATCTTAGCACTGGACGTTCCAGCATCTATATAAAACCTCAGATATCCCATCTTAATATCTGAAAGAGAGGCACTATCATCCATGTGTAGACTTATGTCAATTGCTGCATTACCGTTGCGTTCACCCAATTCAACTTCCTTAATAGCCACTGGGTAAAGAGAAACATCGTAGCAGGTCGAAAAAATACAGCGCGTACCTTCAACGGGAACTGATGAAACTTCGCTATTGCGTTCGATAAGTTTTTGTGTACTAATATTCTCAATCGGTGGTAAAAATTTAACAATCGAAAAAGACGGAATAGGTCGCTGTAATTGAGGCCACATGACACTATTAATGTCTTGTGAAAACTCAGACATAGAATTATCCATTCTTTGTCGTATACGACTTGCAATAAACGAAAAACCTTCCAACAGACGTTCTACATCTGGATCGTTTCCCTGGCGTTCTAAAAACGGGGCAAGTTTCGGATAGGCCTCAGAAAATGCCTGCCCCATATCACGCAGATAAGCGAGTTCATCCTGATAATAACAATCAAGCGATTTACTCTTTCCGCTAACAAACTCATCTGTATTTTTCATTCTACCTATACTCCTGTAGATACTAACTTTTTACCATTACCCGGCCAGTGGGATTCATTATAGTCTCAAACCATATTTTGGTAGACCTGTTGCCGTAACGAATATCTCCGCTAATATCAAATCGAAGCTGCAGTGGACTATCATAGTCTCGACTATGAATAACCACTACGTTTACCAATCGAGGTTCAAAATTTTCGATACAATATTGAATAGAGTTCCTAATTATGGTTATGGCTTCCCGATAATTGCTGGTCACATCATTAATATCTGCCAAGCCATAGTCTAATCTTGTCATTACACTACCCTGCCGAACATTTAGGATGCTTCTAACATGGCTTGTGATCGAAGCAATGAGCACTGATTCACTAATCTCGTTAGTTCTTTCGCCGGTGTCATGGTATTTCTCAATGCGTTCGAGCAACCTTCCTTCATGCATATCCTCCTCCTTATCCTTTTATGTCTATTTAGTGTTCTGCTTTTCTATTAGGACTTATCCAGCTTACCTTTCAAAGACAATGTGAAACTAGCCCCCATGTACTTAAAATGAGGTACCACGTCCAATTGAATAGCATACCAACCGGGTTCGCCTTCGGGTTCGGTAATAGTAATTTCCGCCGACCTTAGTGGCTTTCGGCTACGCACGTTCATAGGTGGATTCTCTTGATCTGAAATATACTGGCGAATCCAGAGATTCAATTCTTTATCTAGATCTGATTTAGACTTCCAACTACCGAGATTTTCTCGCTGTAGTGTCTTTATATAATGTGCCAACCGAGTAATTATAAACATATAGGGCAGCTCTGTACCTAATTTATAATTCATTTCAGCCTGTCTGCCACTAGCTGTGTTGGCATATTTTTTTGGTAATTGTACGGAATTAGCGGAGAAAAAAGCGGCATTGTCACTGCCCTTACGCATGGTCAGCGCGATAAACCCTTCCTCCGACAATTCATACTCACGACGATCGGAAACAAGTGCCTCAGTGGGAATTTTGGTCTGTAAAGCTCCCATTGCATCAAATTGATGTAATGGTAAATCTTCAATCACGCCACCACTATTTGGACCCACTATGTTTGGACACCATCTGTATTTCGCAAAACTATCAGTTAAAGTCGTAGCAAATGCAAAAGATGTATTGCCCCACAAGTAATTGTTATGCGACATAGTGACATCTTCATCATAATCGAAATATTTGCATGGGCTATTATCCTTATTATAGGGCAGCCGTAACAAGAAACGCGGTAATGTTAAGCCGACATAGCGCGAATCTTCAGTTTCTCTGAAAGCTCGCCACTTAGTATACTTCGGCCCCTCCGTAATTGCCTTTATATCCTTTAGTGACGGTAGATCTTCATACGAATCAATTCCAAAATGTTCGGCCTTCGCCGCACCTATAAACGGTACATGCGCCATACTAGACACTGCAGCGATGTTTTTTAGCAGTGCGACATCATTCGAATTAGGTCCGAAATCATAATTTGAAATTATGGCACCAAATGGCTTACCTCCAAACTGACCATATTCAGTGGTGTATATATGTGAATACAAACCAGATACACATATATCAGGATTATCAATAAAATCGTCCTGCAATACTTCTTTCGATGCGTCTAAGATACCGAGCTCAATATTTTCTCGGAAGTCTGTACGATCCACAACAAGTTTTAACCCTCTCCATGCCGATTCCATTTTTTGGAAATTACTATTATGCAGTATTTGATCGACCTGCTGACTAATTCGTTCATCAATATCAGCAATAACTTGATCGACCAAAGACTTTTCTACTCGTTGATCGAATCGAGACGTCCTGACTAATTCACTTAAAAAACTTTCGATGCCTTGACGAGCCATCGAATACATTTCATCATTTGGTCGTATATTCGTTTGCGCCATAATTGTCTCTAATATCGAAAGAGAGTCACCAGATTCTAAAGGATTCTCTACACTATCTACTGCCGATTCTGATTCTTGCATATTAATACTCCTCGTATTCTGTAAATTTCTACTAATTATTAATAAATATAACTTGATTGATTAGCGCAGCAATTATCTTAGAAACTAACAAAGTTACGATTCACTTCCAC
>JBGMRO010000498.1:0-3541 GCA_048061555.1 Thiohalomonadales bacterium
TTCAGTTAATTCGTTATCGATAAATCGAGTATGATGACATTCGCTTAAGTAAACATTGTGTAATTTATCTGTGCCACCGGATGAATTATTGTGACCATTGTTCCCAAAGAAGTTACCTGCAATTAATGAAAAATCAGGATTCCCCATTAGTCCCTGATACCAATTATTTACAACCTCACAATTGATCATTGTAAAATCATTGACACCGCCGCCACCTTTATTGTTAGGATATGCGGCCATTCTAAATCCATCAATCTTTAAATCATCTAACGTAATTGAATCTTTGCCCTGGTAATAGGTAAAGAAACAACTAGGGCTACCGATTAAAGCGCCCTTGTATTTATAACTAATCCCTTGCCATGTGATTGAACCAAAAGCCCCGTTACCGTCCATCCTATGCTGAGCATGGCTTGAATCATTGTATTCAACTAGCGGCGGGGCTTTATTTTGTGCGACAAATTCAGAGGAGGTATAGGTTTTTATCTTAATTAAACCACCGTCAAAACGAATCGCATTATGCCAATCTGTATCAATATCGATAGGATTTGTTGGTGTACCATTGGGTATATATTTGAACGTTTTGGTATCTGCTGAAATTTCGGCAACTGTAACCAGGCCATTAACTGCGGCTTGATTAGCGCCTTTAACATTAAAATTTTGGCCCACTGTCATGTTACACGGTTTTGCTATTGTGCAAATAACGTGCGTGCCGTCAAACTCAATGGTGTCAATTATTGAAACAGCGTTGTTGCTTGAGAATCGAAAGCTTGACGTTTGAGCAAAGCCGCAACTATTAGCAACAAACAATTCTGTGCCTGCCGGGACCGAACCCACTAACGATAACAATGTTGTATAATTTTGCTTAGCGGTTTTATCTGTTAAACCGTCGTTATTATCACTACCTGCTTTTGCATTTGGATCGGAACCTGCGCCCTTTGTATCTCTAAAATAATATTTTGGTGCTGTCGACATTTAGTAATCTCTTTATTTTAGGCACAAAAAAACCGCCGATTAGGGCGGTTTAAATGAACCAAGGAAGTTGGGAGGTGCGTATCAACTGTATGCGAATTATACTAGCTGGTGGATATCCACTGTGCAAGCGTTCTCTTTTTTATTTCGGACGAATTAATCTGTAAGTTGGCCACAAAGCCAGGTTCGAGATTTCCCGGCAAGCTGTTTGTACGTAGGAATGGCTATTCCCATGGCTTTCGCGGCATCCTTATTGGTCCAGCCAAACAAATATTTAAACTTAATAACTTTCTTCATTCTGTCTGGCATTTTTGCGATTGCAGCATCCAGGCGTTCACAAGCTGGGCTTTCCATTGTGTGTGACCCGGTTGCTTTGGTTATCGCACCTTCAATCATGAGTTGATGTTCAATCGTTCGGTTTTTAAAACCACCGGACGGGCTGGAGTGCGACCACTCGCGCCAAAGATCAAGCAGCCTTTCAATTTGCTGTTCACTTACCGGCTCAAGCGGTTTCACTTTAGTTAATCTCATGAGCATCGTTGATACGATTTTTTTGCAATCCGATACATCTTACGACACATTAATAATAAATAAAGTTCGTACGCGGTCTTTGGTTTTTTTTCTGTTGACGCTAACCAAAGTTCGCGAACTTCGAATAATGCTTTTCTCATTTCATCATTTTGACATGCCAAATCTGACATTTTACTGTTGCGATCATCGTCCGCTTTATTTGCTGCATCGTAATTTCTCATTTTAAAACCTCCGTCATATTCTAATTTGAAAACCTCGAACTATTTCTTCAGCTTCTTGCACATTCGTTGCGTAACCTGCAAGCCCATCGTGATCTAAAATAAAATTTATAAATCGTAACTGATCCTTTGTTGGTTTTTTTCCTGGAACTTTTACTTCTATCGCAAAATAAGTTCCATCAATTTTCATTCCGGTGATATCGGACAAGCCGTCATTATTTTCTTTATCACCGTTAAACCATTTTCCAATTGTGACCCATCGTTTTTGATAAATTGCTTTACCTGATGTGTTCGTCGTATAAAATGCGACGTCCGGCATTTTTAACAACGCTTTCGTAATTAACCGCTGAATTTCATATTCTTTAAGTTTTACAACGATCATTACTGTTCCATGTGAAACAATTTCTGTTTGTCAAGTTATTTATAAACCGGTTTAATCGAATCCAAATCGTCAAGATATTGGCTTCCATAACGGGTTTCTTAGCCGTGAAAAATCGTTTTTTATAGCAATGTAAAGCTCCACTTTTAGGCCGTTAAACGGTGTTCAACATTGCCTAACGTCGTGTTCTTTTTTGTCAAGGTCAAACCGCCAATTACTGAAAATAAACAACTTGTTAATCCTTGTTTTTTATGATTACGATTTGCTATGCAAAACTCATAATGTGATTTTCCATTTCGAAAATATCGCCTTCGACATAATCCGGTAATCGTTTCAAAACAATTTCCATAACTTTTGCATAAAACTGATCAAATTCTGATTCATCCATTTTTGAAAAAGAGATCGATTTCGGCTTCAAATAAACTTGTCCATCCATTCCTAAAACTTGTTCAAAATATCCAGAATCCATCGTTAATGCGTAGCGCAAATGTTCAACCGAATCGAACTGTTTTTGAATCGCTTCGATGTCATAAACGGCCTTCAAAAAGACAAAAAATTTCTGTAAAAATTTGTAATTTCTGCCTAATTTATACTCAAATTCGACCGCTTCACCCTGCCCAATTCGTCGAATGTCGTTCGATTCTAGCGGCCTTAGGTCGCCGTTGGGGAGCTTAACCAGCCAAACTTTCATTCGAGCATCACACGGAGGTGTTTGCGCCTTGCAAGGAGTCTGTGGCGTTCTGAGACGGAATCCTGGATTAGTTTTATCTCCTCTTCGCTGAGTCTGTTGATTGCAGTCACCGCACCGGGGATAACACCGAACTTCCGGGCAATGTCTACAATCGTGAAAGTTCGTAGCTCATCACCCAGCCGTAAATATTCCTCGCGATCTTGTTTTTGTGAAATCTGTTCAACTGTTTTCATTTTTTAAACTCCTTCCCGTTTTCTTTGACGTAAAAAACATTTAGTCCTGGGAACTGTTTTCGAAACGCATCAATAATTTTTGCGACTTGTGGAAAATCGTTGCGGTTTTGTTTTTTGCTCATGCGTGACTACCGAATTTGAAATTGCTTTTCATCACCATGACTTTGCATCGGTTGTATAAATTTACTGGGGTTTCATCTGGGCGTTGCACCATGTCGCGGGACTCTCGGTATTTTTTTGCGTGGGCATCCCGCCAATCTTCATTGCCGGACATGCTCTGCTCGACGTGGTAGCAGCTCCAGCACTTCAAACCGTTGCTCTGAATCCGGGCGGGGCGGGTTTGGCAGTGCGAGCACTTAGCTTCCATGGCTGACTCCTCGCACTCTGGCCTCGTAGTCGTCCATCGACTCTCCAGGCCGTGGTGATAACCCCTTCTGGGCTCCCACACGAAGCACCTGGGAGGAGGAATTCATTTCCAGCGCCTTTGGCTCGGGTTTCTGAATTTCGTCGTTCCAGCGCT
>JBGMRO010000499.1:0-3532 GCA_048061555.1 Thiohalomonadales bacterium
CAAAGCGATTATTCGCACCTGCACTGCCAAGGTGACAATTTCCGCAGGTAAAGGCGACCTGTTCCTGATAAAGATCGGCTAGATTGGAGTTTGCTTTTATAGCATTGGTTTTTGTGCCGTTTAACTCATTCACCGTATATAAGTCGTTAGTGAGATTATTGGCGTCATAAACAAGATTGTTATACAGGTTGAATCTACCTTCGACCCCAAACTGACTCATGACAGGAAACTGTAACAGCCGTCCTATAGCGCCCATTTTTTGCCCGTTGTCCAGATAGCTGGGATTAAACTGGGGATTAATGAGCGCGCGAAATGCTAGATCTGAGGCGGTATTATTGTACTTGCCAACATGTGCCGGTATGGCGTTTTCGATACCGACGGCCGATGTGGCGCCACCTAAGAGACCGGTAGAAGTCGCGATCGGGCTTTTCATGACCCAAGCGACATGTCGATTGCCATGGCAGCGCCCACAACTTTTACCTTGTGATACCACACGTAGATCCCCTGGATTAACGAATTGCAAATAATCCAATGCACTATAATTCTTATTGCCGACCACATAATCGGGGTAGGCATCAATACCAGTGAGTGTGAGGCGGTTGAAGTAGGCGAGTGGATTGTTGATTAAATTGTCGTCGTCCCCTATCTGCGGCGGTGGGGGAACATGGCTTTGATCCTTGCCGGAACTCGCGCCATCACCACCGTGACAAATGGTGCAACGAATGTTTTGTGCGCCGGCAAACGGATGAGGGTTGGTGATACCGACGCCCGCGTAATCATTCTGATCTGAGCCATTATGGCAATTCATACAAGACTCAGAATTCGCCACGACTTGATAAATAATGTTGACAGTGTCCGTGCTACTATTATTGGCATTGTCATAAGCTGAAACGGTAATTTGATTATTTCCAATTGCTAAGGGGATGTCATTGACTATCCAAGGATCGGTACCGGTCGCCGTGCCATTGATGGTGCCCAATTGCCAACGTACCTCTTTGACGGCGATGTTATCTGTGGATGTGCCTGCAATGGATATTTTATTGATATCTATATTAAATGTTCCGTTATTGTTTGGAGATGTGACGGATATTTGGGGGGCATTATTATCAACCACGTTGTAACTAATTGTTATATTGTCTGTCGCTGAATTAGCACCGCCGTCGGTGACCGTCACGGAAATAATATTTTCACCGGGTTGCAGACTTAAATTGTTGTAGAACCAGTTTTCACTGATCGCGATGGAACCGGTGCCACCGCGGTTGTTTACCCAACTAATATCGGTGATACCTTGATCATCTGCGGCAATACCGTTGATATTGATGCTGGAATTGTTGGTAGCGTAGGTGTTGAGATTGGTTGGGCCGCTAATGGAAAGCGTGGGTGGAACTAAATCGTTGACTTCTACGATGTTGACAATGTCTGGTGGTGGTGTCCCCCCACTATCTCCACCACCGCCGCATGCTACTAATGTAATGATTGCGACCCATATAGGTACGCTTCTAATTGTTTTATACGTCTTCATTCGACCATCCCTTAAAGTTACCGCTACGTCTACAGCATTTTTTCTACCGCGCGTCGCCTTGCCTAAAACACACCGAATGCGCATTCGGTATTTGTGACTCACTATTTTTCGGGCCTCATATCACTCAGGCTCGTTGTTATGTGGTTTTACTAGGTATGTTGTTAGTAATTACCTAGTATTTTTCCCGGGCTTAATATTATTGTGCCGGGGAGATATTATTGATCAATGTAATCAATAATTTATGGGTGGATACAGCTTTCGGCTGGTACGTATTGGCTTATAGAAACTACTTACGTGTACATGATAATAAACCAATTAACTACTTAAGTAAAATATTTCAGAGTGGAATAATTATGCGTGGTATTTCTGTTTAACTATTAATGAATTAAAACAATAAAATATTTTGGGATGAGTTTGATAATGCGTAAAATTTGAATTATGACTCATCAATTGACAATAAAGTGTTCGCTTATTAGAAATAAATCTATGCATCTTACTCAGGCGTGTCTGTGGTGATATAAGGACGAGAGCATGATGAAAATTACTATTGCACCCAATGCACTTAAGCAGCTTGTCGGCCTAATCGACAACGAGCGTTGCACCGCAAGGGGTTGGGCGTGCAGGTTGTGCGATTTTTATCGCGAGCAGAAAATTTCGACACTGAGGTTTGTGTATTGAGGTAAAGAGATTTGACTGGCGTGTAATCTTTTAAAGAAAAATCTAAGTGGAGCCGTTATAAATAGATAATTCAACGTACGCGATTGCGTGTTTTTTTTAGACGAGTACTTATAATATGTCAACAAATCTCAATCTCGCAGTGACAAATCAGCCTGTCACTGTTATTCATGTAAAATGGTTACATTTCTCTTCTTTTCGCACTGCCGATGGGCATTTAGATGTCGGTCAGTCTGGGGTCAGACAGTGTTTTGATCGCCTTCAACAGCTCGATCAGACCGGATTGATACGAACGGTACAGGAAAGCCTATGTGTATGCGAAAAATCAATGGCAACGAGAGACGGTTTACCTTACCAGAAAATCGAATTTGTAAGTTTTGATGGCCCGGAGGCCGTTGGCATCGACGGTAGAGGGATTACCTGTAAGGATATGCGCATTATGATAAATATAGATTTCCACGACGATTACAGCGCTTCTGATCTCGAATTACTGGTAAAAAAACGCAACGATGTAATAGAGTTATTACAGATAGAATTGCATATGGGTGATCTGATTGTGCAAAAAACAGGTATGTATGACTATTTAACTTACTATAATCAATGATTATTCTTTCAGCAGTGATGATGGTGCGTCTTAAGATTTAACGAAAAATATTCCAACAAACCATATTTCAACAAGCAATAATCTAACAAATAGGGAAAGCGAGCTAGTGCCCGTCCATTCAATCGCTATCTTTGTAGATATTGTTCAATCAGAAATGCAAGGCGGTCGTTGAGTTGTTCTTCAAAATTTTCACGATCCAGTTTGAATATCTGTAAATATTTAGAGACTTGATCTAGGGCCAGTTTTTTTTCGCAAACCGTGTAGCTTATTTCAGGCAAAGATTTCTTCTCTCGTGGAGCAAAATCCCAACTGATATATTCTGTACTAAATGAGGCGAACATTTTTTCTGCAAAAAAACAAAAATCCTTGACGTGGTTTGTACCATTAGGCCCAAGACATCCGGCTTCTATCAGAAGGTTAACCGTCAATTTTTTTTCCGTGGGTAACGTGTTATTCATATTAAAAAGTACACTGATTTGGCCAAATAGACATAGGGCCATGTAATTGTTCGTAGTTGTCTATCCATCTCGCAATACCGGTAAAAAAACTAAGTGTATTAAAACGTTACGTAGGAAGCCCATGATGTGCTGGTTAACTTGTGCTTATCACATTATCGGCACTTTAGGGGTAGATATGAAGGCTAGAATTCAATAATTTCGGAATTATTTAGTATTGGCGTAACTAGTTCTACTTTGTTACTTTTAATTTGTTGAAAGGAAAAAGGACAATTG
>JBGMRO010000500.1:0-3531 GCA_048061555.1 Thiohalomonadales bacterium
AAAAGGCGCACGAATTTTTTAAAGCGCAGCATATTAGTGTTTCTTAATCTGTGTTACCTGCAGATTTAGAAAGATTTATCTTAAGAGACTACTATGTGAGCATTTAATCTTAAGATAAGTACTTCTAGCTCTGCAAACAACGCAGAACAAGAATTACTAAATAATACGCGCAACGCAGATATTGGGGAAATAGACCGTTTGTGGACGGGCACTAAATAGTTACACACCGTTACAATTTTATACAGACTTTCAACAGTTCTGTGGACTGCGCTTCCCTATAATCGCCAATAGGGTCAGGCCTAATAGAACACGATAAGGAGGTCAATTTGCATAACATAATTTATTGGCGTCGCAGATCATTTCGATATCTTACCGGCATAGTGTTGCTGGTGATGATACCGACTGTGCACGCCGCAGACATCGTTGTCATCGTCAAGGAGAGGGGGAGTGGTGTGTTCGTCGAAGGAGCCACGGTGGTCCTTGATAAGGGTAGTTCTTACGACGATACGTCGCAGAATGGACAGGTAACGTTCGAGGGTGTCGCTTCGCCTAGCCATCTCAAGATACTCGCGCCCGGATTTGAGACGTATGTACAAAAAATTCACAATAAGAATACAAAATTTACGATATATCTGACACCGCTAGTCGTCGATGGGGAAGGTTTACAAGTCACCGCCGATCGCCTGGTCGAAAAGACCTCAAAATTGACACTTTCCACCAATGAATTAATCAAGTCTGCCGGTAGTGGCGGTGATCCTCTAAAGGCCTTGTCTGCCTTGCCCGGAATTATTCCGACGGAAGAAGGCTCTGCTGAGGTCTATATGCGGGGTAGCAATGGCAACGAAAATATCATCTGGGTCAATAACGCACCAGTTGGTTATCTATACCACTTCGGTGGTTTTCAATCGACTATCCATCCTGGCATTATCCAGGACATAAATGTCTATCTAGGCGGTTTTCCGGTCGAATACGGTGATGCCCTCGGTGGTGTTATCGATGCTCGCTTGCGTATACCGGCCTCGGATCGAATGCGTTATAAGGCCGACATCTCAACCATTACTAGCTCATTTCTTGTAGAAGGACCTGTGTCGGATGCGGGAGGTGACAGTTTTTTTGTTGCCGGGAGGCGCAGTTATATCGATTTAATTTTCTCGCCGAACGACGCGAGTGAGGCGTTTGCGGATGAGGGGGAAGAAGATCCAGATCAAGTCATACTCGTACCGCGTTTCTACGATTTTGAGGCGCTCTATCATCATAAATTGGCGAGTGGATATGTAGACAGCTATATTTTTTCCGCCGGTGACGAGATGGGTTTTGAAGCAAGGGGGTCGGCCAAATCGGATCCACAGTTCGCTGGAGAATTTAGAGAAAAAATAGCCTACCAAACTGCCGGCAGTACCTGGCAGCAACAATGGAACAAGGAGTGGGACAGCATCGCCACGGCGGCGATATATCACACCACGAACAGTTTTAAAATAGGAACCGATGAAAATGGTGAGTCTTTTTACGCCAATAGCGAAGAGACACTGTTGCATTTGCAGCCTGAGCTACGTTGGCGGCCACGAGTGGGATCAGAGTGGAATTTTGGATTTGCCGGGGGATATGGGAAAGTACCGATAGATTTATATATCTCGCGTTTTCCCAATGAAAACGATCCAAATTTTGACCTTACTACGCAGAAAAAATATCGTGTCAAACAGGACCTTACCGTTAGCGAGTTGTCACCCTATATCAAGTATCGCAAACACATAACCCAACGACTCGTCGGCCAACTCGGCCTACGTTATACTAATATTGTGCTTACGGGCGGATTCAGTACGCACAAACTTTCACCGCGTTCGTCGTTAGAGTATCAACTGAGGCCAGATACCCTGCTCTTGGCCAATTGGGGTTTGTATATACAGCCTCCCGGTGCTAATGAGGTGATCCAATCTTATGGCAATCCTTCTCTATTGGTAACGGAAGCAGAGCATCGCATCTTAGGCATAGAGCACCAAATGACCCCTCTCTATAGTGTCAAGGCAGAAATTTATCACAAACCGATGGACAATTTGATCGTCTCTATTGATGAGAATGAGCCACCGAACAACTATGCCAACGCGGGTACGGGTGAAGCATATGGTTTTGATCTGTTTATCAAGCGCAGGCCTAGCCAGGGAAAGATTGGCTGGTTGTCACTATCTTTGGCAAAATCAAATCGTACCAATGAAATAACCGGTATCAAGCGTAATTTTTCAGGCGATCAGCCCTTAACACTCACCGCTGTTTGGGGGCAACCCTTTCCGGCGAGTTGGAGGCGTTGGGATTGGAGCGTTAAGGCCCAAATACATTCGGGAAAACCCTATACGGCGGTTACGGGTCGTAATCCTGAAGTCCGCGATGATCCGAATAGTCGATGGATTCCGGTATATGGGCCACACAATGGCGAGCGACTACCCACTTACTATAAAGTGGATTTACGTATTGCGCGTGAGATTTTGTATCTCGAGTCGAAGTTGAAGTTCTATTTAGACTTCCAGAATGTCACCTTCGCGAAGAACATTATCGAATACGACTATGGTAATGAGTACGAGAATTTCGATAATCCCACCGAAGTCACGGGCATGGGGTTTTTCCCATTCTTTGGCGTAGAAATGGAGTTTTAGTACTATGAATATTCAGCAAGAATTTTTTACACTAATGGACAGTGGCGGTCCGATTATGTGGGTGATCTTGACCGCTGCCTGTGGCGTGATGATATTGTTGGTTTGGGAGGCCTTGCGAGTGCGGGCGCTGTTAAAGAGTGCCCGGCTAGATTATCAACACCTGCGTTCACGTAACGATCGCTTGCCGAACGTCGCAGGTAGTGTGAGTCCCATTCGTCAATTATTAACGACCATTAATTGGTCTGTTACGCATTCACCACAGGATATCGAAAAAGAGATCAATATTAATCTTGTGGATATTACCCCGAAGATGGCGGGTAGCTTATCCACGATTGCAATTCTCGGATCTCTATTACCCATGCTGGGACTCCTTGGCACGGTAACCGGTATGATCAATGTATTTGAAGTGATTGCCATCAATGGTAGTGGCAAACCCGAGCAGATGGCAGATGGCATTTCACAGGCACTACTAACGACGGCCAGTGGGCTCATTATAGCGATACCGGTGATATTTCTGCACCACCTACTATCACGTCACATCAATGCGTTAGTAGCGATAACCGATCAAGCGATACAGCTGGTTTTACACCGCAAGCTTAGCTTATTAAAACAGGAGTATAGTAATGAACACGGCTAATCACTGCCCGATTCCAAAACTGGATATCGGCAAACCGGAAATCAGTATGGCACCTCTGGTCGATATTGTATTTCTGTTGTTGATTTTTTTTATGGTAACCACCGTGTTTCCCAATAATAACGGCTTGGTTATCGAGAAACCGACTTCAGAGAATGCCGCCGCTCTACTGGATAAACAGATTATTATTACCCTGGACAAACAGGGGCAAGCCTATTTAGAAAATAGGCCAGTGACCCTAAAAGATATCGA
>JBGMRO010000501.1:0-3527 GCA_048061555.1 Thiohalomonadales bacterium
AGCGTCGACATGGTAGCTGGATGGTACAGGCTGTGCGGTTGACGGGCATAAAAAAAATTAACCCACCACCTGTATAAGTAGAAATATTGGAACTTTCGACATCTGCCTCCAGCATTTCACCAGGTATGATTACAACCAGCTTTATGCTCTCCAGGCGATCTATGTCTGTCCGGTCCAACGGTTTTTTTGGCGCTGTAGAGCACCCCTGAATAAGTGCGAACGCTAACAGGGCTGCAATAGAAAATACTCCCCGCATCATTTTTATTCTCCGACGGACTAATTGAGATTTGAGCATGTGACCGCGATTTCTAGCGCCAAAACAGTCGAAATCCCGCACGATGCCACCCAATGAAGGTCTTTGGCGTGACATTCACCAGGGCATCTTCCCATGCGAAACCGCGTGAGATTAGCGCCAGTATCAATCGCGATACGTTGTCGAAGCGTCGCGGTATGACTTTACGCTCCCGGCAGAAGGCGAGCTGTTTTCGGAGGAATAGATTTTCCGCAGCCAACGCGGTACGGGATCGAGCAATTAGAGCCATAAAATGCACACCGTTGGTGAAGCGCGCACGAAATGGCAAGCTCACTTAACACGTTGAAATTACGGGATAATAGCTCCATATGCTGAGCATATACCCAGCTATCTATGCATGGCTAACCTACGCCCTCAAACCCAGCGCAACTGTGCGGTGGGGGAATATTTAACGATTCTCTTCGTGCTCCGCAAGATAGTCGATGACCGCCTGCTGGTGGCGGTTAATCCAGCCGGCCAGGGCAATTACGAGGAGATGGAAGGGTTGTATGACATTGGTCATCGCACGAATAAATTATCCGTAATATTGTCTGATAACAATATCGTGCGGTTCGTTCGAGTAATTGCACCATAATATATATCTTCTATACTCTTAATACTTGAATAATAACCACCTAAACATGGAGGCAATGCGTGGGCATATTTAAGCAGTGGAAGTGGGGAGGTAGATATGGGCTGCACACCGGACGACCAGTTATATACGGCGAATCGCTATTTGATCTTTTCGAGGGGGGGAAAGCTGTATTTGGCGGTGCTCCTTTCAACGTTGCGTGGCACCTTAAAAATTTTGAATTAAACCCACTATTTATCACTAGAGTCGGTAAAGATGGCCAAGGCCGACGCATACTCGAGTTCATGGAACGACTGGAAATGGATATGAGTGGCGTCCAACTTGATAAAGAACATGCTACTGGACAAGTGCACGTCTCAGTAGTGGATGGACATCCAACCTACCATATAGTACCTAATCGAGCCTTTGACTATATAGACTCCGCAGATGTAAGAAAAATACTAAAAAAGACACATTGCTCTATTTTTTATCATGGGAGCTTAATTACGCGATCTAAAACGTCACGCGAAACTTTATTAGTGGCTCAAAGAATTATTCAAAATAATAATATATTTCTTAGCCTTAATCTTAGGCCACCATGGTATGACCACGACACTATAGAAAAGGCTATGTCGGCAGCACGCTGGTGCAAATTGAGCGTGCAAGAGCTGGATGCCATTCCCGGCTGTGGGGCGCCGACCGAAGCCTTGCGCGAACAAGCAGCAATTAAATTACGCAAACGCTACAATTTAAGCGCTTTAATGGTTACGTTGGGGGCGGAGGGCGCATTCTTAGTGGATAGTAACGACAAAGTAATTAGGGGGTCTCCTGTGGTAGTGGAGAGCGTAATTGATACTGTAGGTGCGGGCGACGCGTTTGTCGCCGTAATGTTATTAGGCATCTTAAAGAAATGGTCACCTCAGGTATCACTGCGACGCGCCATACGTTTTGCCGCCGATTTATGCGGTTGGTCCGGAGCAGTTAGCCAAGGCGGTACTCTACATCATGCACGAATGTTAAGCTGGGACCATGAAGACCGCATCTAATCAGAAAAACTTCGATTAACGACTTGTCACACTACAAGAGTATCAGGTTATGTATGAATTGATGCAACCTCTACTGGATTTTTTAACGATAAAGACAGGGACAATTGGCGGAGCTTTATTGTTGGCTTTTATTTACTGGGCTAGAAACTTTCTTCTTAAGCCATTTATATTTTTTCTACCACGAGTGCAAAATAGAAAATTTGAACGCCAGTATTTGAAGTCGCTTGAGGAGCGCGAACGAATACTCACAATTAACGGCTTAGGTGGTTCATGGGGGAACGATGTAGAACTTTCGTCCATCTACGTACCTTTAAAGCTAGGCCCTCGCATGAGTGAAGCAGTAAATGGTGAGGATTCTATAGCTTGTACGCCACCTAACTGTGACAGGTTCACAACGGAAGATATTCTGCTCTCAAATGATCGCGTCACCATACTGGGTCAACCTGGCAGCGGAAAAAGCACGTTGGTTAGATATCTTGCACTACAACATGCATGCAATTGGCGCTTAAGTTCACGAATAAAAAATCGCGTATTAAGACTATTAGAAAAGTACCACAGTGCAACCCAACGTTCTTTGCCGATACCTTTGAAAAAGCGCTTTCCTATATTGGTGCGGCTCCGCACTTTGCAGGATGAGAGAGGCTTGCAACTGACCGTTAATGATTTACCGAGACTATGTGCTGGTGATGATATTGGGGCGAGGTGCCCAGATGAATTCTTTGCCAACCACCTACGAAACGGGCATTGTATTGTCTTTCTAGATGGTCTCGATGAAATTATTGAAACACGGCGATCAAGGGTCAGAGAACAAATATACAATTTGGTTACAAACTCTGATTACAAAAGAAATGCATTTATTTTAACGTCACGTTCTACGTCGTACGAAAAAGTGCGCACCTTTAAAGAACAGTTTACATGCGGATTCACCTATGAAGATATTCTATTATTTGCAAAAAAATGGTATCAAATCCAACAGAATTCTCCTTGTCCTAGATTGGCGCCACCTTCCAATGCCATTGAAAATACTGAAAAGAAGGCTAAAGCACTAGTAGACGCAATCTACCAAAGTGATAATGCTCGGAGACTCGCAGTTAATCCGTTATTGTTATCCATGCTCGCCGTGGTTCACGCATCTGACACTTCGCTCCCAAGCCGTCGCGCAGAATTTTACCAACTTTGCATGCCGGCATTGCTAGGCGATATTGCTCTAAAAAGAGGATTGCATGTCAAATTTCAACCAGTTGTTAAGGAACAGATACTCAAACCTATAGCGTATTGGATGCATCGTACTGAATGCAAACTTTTTGTCGAAGAGTCTAAGCTCCGCCTCCAAATTGCAGAACAGCTTCCTGAGGTTGGATATTCTAGGAACGCATCGGATATTGACGAATTTTATACAGAGACGATTGGTCGAGGCGATGTCTTAATGCGAGTAAACTCGAGTGAAAATGCTTTTGTTCATAGGACTTTTCAGGAATATTTAGCTGCAAAACATATAGCCGACTTACCGAATAGCCGCGATATAATCCTCTATAGACTACACGACCCATGGTGGGAACAAGTGGTCCTATTTTACGTTGGTATTATAAGCGGGCAAGAAGCAGGCGAATTCATAGAA
>JBGMRO010000502.1:0-3523 GCA_048061555.1 Thiohalomonadales bacterium
GAAAAGAAGGCAAGGGAATGAATCCGTTTAGCCTGTTATTACTCATATTTTTACTAGTACCGATTGTAGAAATTTATTTGTTGATCCAAGTTGGCGGCGTCATTGGCGCATTGCCTACGGTCGTATTAGTGGTATTTACGGCAGTCATGGGGGCATGGTTGATACGTATCCAGGGGATTTCGACATTGCAAAGGGTCAGGAAAACCGTGGCAGAGGGCGGTATACCTGCCTTTGAGGTGCTCGAGGGACTCATGTTATTGGTCGCGGGCGCGCTCTTACTGACACCCGGTTTTTTTACCGATACGATTGGATTCCTGTTCCTGATGCCGGCACTTAGACGACTGCTTTTAATCTGGCTCAGCAGTCGATTTATGGTGTCGGGTCATCGAGCAGCCACTAATGACGAAGTGCGATATGAAAAAAAACGAAGCTCTCAATCGAATACCAAAGAGCGAGTCTTTCCACATGAAAATAGCCACGATGATAAACCAAACCGCCACAAATCACATGTCATCATCGAAGGCGAATATAAGCGCGAAGACGACAAAAAACATAAACCCTAGACGCTGTTTTTATCTAATATGGCACTCTGTTTTGTATAATACCTACCCAAAATGGCTAGATCACCGAAAAAATAATCCCGTGTCATAATCCGGTAACATTGGCTGGGTCTAATTAAGCTTACACTTTAGGTAACTACTCATGCAGTCCCGGTAAAGCTCCATCTCCGCGTTAAAAAATGGTCATTTACCCGTGTAAACTCACATTTTTCGCCTTGATCTGAAGCGTTACCGGAACAGCCTGAGCAGTTACAAATTCAGTAATATGCTACACAATTGGATATTATATGGCGAAGGGTGTGTAGTTACCATTTTAGGGTTAATGAATCTGGATATGGCGAACACAACAATTTTGGTTGTCGATGATGAATCATCGATACGGGACATGATCGGCATGAGCCTGATGCGTGCGGGGTTTGATTGGATAGGAGCCTCCAGTGCCGAAGAAGCGCGAATTAAATTGGCAGATTCGCATACCGATTTGCTCTTGTTGGATTGGATGTTACCGGGTATTAGTGGTCTGGATTTTCTACATCAGTTGCGAGCGGATGACAATAGTCGCAATTTACCTATTATCATGCTTACTGCGCGCGATGCCGAAAATGACATGCTACGCGGATTGGAGGGCGGTGCTGATGACTATCTGAGTAAGCCGTTTTCAACCCGTGAACTCATCACCCGGATAAACGTACTGTTGCGTAGAGTGACTGGACATGATGTCGACGAAACGATTTCTATCGGAGGTCTTAGTCTTGACCCTAGTAGCCACCGTGTCAAGATCGCCGAACAGGAATTACGTTTGGGGCCAACGGAGTTTCGATTGTTGCAGTATTTTATGCAGCACGCCGATCGTGTCTTTCGGCGAGATCAATTGCTAGATCACGTCTGGGGGCGCAATGTATATATCGATGATCGAACTGTCGATGTTCATATCAGGCGTCTACGTAAGGCACTCAAACCCTATAATGCGGACCGAATGATTCAAACTGTACGGGGTTCGGGTTATCGTTTTTCCGCACAGGAGTAGTCGTTGTCCAATCCTTGGGTTCTAGAAATATGGCGAATGGCGTTGCTATTTACCACTGCGCTATTGCTGGGTTGGTTGCTAGGGTTTGTTCACGCCGCTTTTACGCTGGCGTTGATAATCTATTTGGCCTGGCATATCTATAATCTTTATCGTCTGGAGCGTTGGTACTACCGTCGTAAAAAAAGTCAACCACCCGATGCGCCGGGGATCTGGGGTGAGGCCTTTCATCATATCTATCAACTACAAAAACGTAATCGCAAACGTAAAAAACGTCTGAGCGGCATATTATCGCGTTTTAAGGAATCCACTGCGGCAATGCCTGATGCCACCATTGTATTATCCGAACATGATCATATCGAATGGTTTAATAAAGCGGCAAAACAATACCTGGGTTTAAAGACCTCACAAGACGTCGGGCAGCGTATCGATAATCTTATTCGACAACCACGTTTTGTTGAGTATTTTTCTCAAGGCATGTTTGATGAACCCTTGGAATTTCCTTCGCCACTTGATGCTTCGCGCAGCTTTGCGTTACGTGTGGTGCCCTATGCCAGAAATCAGAAACTACTCATCGTGCGGGACATCACCCGACTAAAACGTTTGGAACGTATGCGTAGTGACTTCGTGGCCAATGTATCACATGAATTGCGCACGCCATTAACGGTGATTTCCGGTTATTTGGAAAATATGCTCGATGACCGAGATGAGAGCCACGAATACTGGTTCGACTCGTTGCAACAAATGCAAGGCCAAGCGACGCGCATGACTCGTCTAGTAGAAGACCTGTTGATGCTTTCCCGACTGGAAGATGAACGTAGTTCATTTATTCAAGGCCAGGTATCAGTACCGACTGTACTGACGACATTGATAGCTGAGGCGCAGCAACTAAGCGGAAAAAAGGCCCATAAAATAAGCTTGAATTGCGAAACTGCGCTTAATTTGCAAGGTAGTGAGACGGAACTGCGCAGTGCGTTTGCTAATCTGATATTTAATGCCGTGCATTATACCCAGGAGCAGGGTCGAATCGAGGTGTCCTGGTCGCGCCACAACGAACATATTATCTTAGCGGTAGAGGACAACGGAATCGGTATTCCCTCGTATCATCTGAGCCGCTTGACAGAACGCTTCTACCGAGTCGATACCGGACGTTCCCGGGATGTGGGAGGCACCGGTCTAGGTTTAGCTATCGTAAGACACGTGCTTGATCGTCACCATGCCAAACTGATAATTGAAAGCCAGCCCGGCAAAGGTAGTATTTTTCGTTGTGTCTTTCCTATTTCACTTGAGATAAAAGTCAAAGGCCAGTAGTCATTTTACGTGGCGCTATATTTCCGTCATCAAACTGTCATAAACCTTTCACAAATACGTCATGATTTTTGGGCAAAATGTAACAATGAGTGGATAAGCATCGTGCTTCCACCACCTAGCAGTGCAGCAAGCGCTAATTTAGTAAACGGTACTGCGAAACTAGAGTAATAAAATAGTATTGGAGAAATAGAAAAATGAATATTAGGATACCGACCTTACCTACCCTGCTAGCTGTTGCGGCGACATTTTTTACCATTATGACGGCAAGCATTAATGCGCTTGCGGGCGCAGAACTCGACGCAGGTTTGCCCGACTATAAAAAATCGAGCGGCGTCTCTGGTAATTTGTCCAGTGTAGGTTCGGATACCCTCGCCAATTTAATGACCCTTTGGGCCGAGCAATTTAAACGCGAATATCCCAATGTTAATATTCAGATCCAGGCGGCGGGTTCATCGACGGCGCCACCTGCGCTGACCGAGGCCACCTCAAACCTGGGGCCGATGAGTCGTAAAATGAAGAAAAATGAGATTACTGCATTTGAGAAGAAATATGGTTATAAACCGACTGCGATACCCGTTGCGATCGATGCCCTAGCGGTCTATGTACATAAAGACAACCCGATCAAGGG
>JBGMRO010000503.1:0-3518 GCA_048061555.1 Thiohalomonadales bacterium
GCGGGTCAAAAACAGATACAGCAATATGAAAAATCGCTTGGCGATATCCTTGCGCTCCTCGTTCATGGAGCCTGAGACATCCATGATGCAGAACATGACCGCTTGGGTGGAGGGCTTCGGTTCCTTAATGCGATGATTGTAGCGTAAATCAAACGTATCGATAAAAGGAATCGTGGAGACTTTTTCTTTTTCTACTATGATTTCTTTTTTAAGTTTATTGATCCGGGTTGTCTTGATTTCAGTTTTTGCTGTGGTATTTTCTGCATCGTTCGTAGTTTCTTCTTCTTCTTCGAGTTCTTCTTGCAGCTCTCGAAGACGAGTCATATGCGGTCCGCGCAGGGCGATACGTCTTGCCATGGCGCCGCGCATAGAACGAACGATGTTGATGTTTGTGGGGACTCCCGAGGTGGTATAACCTGCCCTGACCATCTTATATTCAACTACGGTGGTTAATTGTGTCTTAATCAGGTCGGGTAGTTCAAGATCTTCAAAAAAGAATTCCAAAAATTCATCACGCGAAAGTTGAAAAACAAAATCGTCTTCCCCCTCGCCTGAATTACTAGCCTCGCCATCTCCTGAACCTGAGCCACCAGACTGTGGCGGGCGTTTGACTTTGTCACCCGAGACAAATTCTTTGTTGCCCGGATTGACTGCTTCACGTCTACCACCCTGGCCATGCCCGAATATGGGCTCGAGTGTATCTTTGGATGGAATGTTGATTTTCTCGCCTTTTTCCATATCGGTAATACTGCGTTGTGCAACGGCGTCCGATACAGATTTGCGAATTTGATCTTTAAAACGTCGTATAAAACGTTGCCGATTGACGGCGCTTTTATTCTTGCCGTTCAGTCTTCTATCAATAATTTGTGTCAAAATTGTCTTCCAATGAGCATCGGCCTTTTTAAGAAGACTTTCTGGCTCTTAAGTACCATTCAGATAACAGACGTACTTGCTTTTCGGTGTAACCTTTATCTACCATGCGGATGACAAAATCCTTGTGCTTGTTTTTGTCTTCAGCGGACGCCTTCGCATTGAATGAAATAACAGGTAAGAGGTCTTCAGTATTGGAAAACATCTTTTTCTCTATGACTTCACGAAGTTTTTCGTAGGATGTCCATACAGGATTCGTGCCTTCATTGTTCGCCCTGGCGCGTAATACAAAATTAACAATTTCGTTTCTAAAATCTTTCGGGTTACTGATGCCAGCGGGTTTCTCGATTTTTTCCAATTCTTCGTTTAGGGCAGTACGGTTAAAGCTTTCGCCGGTATCGGGGTCGCGATATTCTTCGTCTTGTATCCAATAGTCTGCATAGGTCACGTAACGGTCAAATATATTTTGACCGTATTCAGAATAAGACTCCAAGTAGGCCGTTTGAATCTCCTTACCGATAAATTCCGCATAACGCGTGGCCATGTTTCCCTTAAGAAAAGACAAATATTTTTCGTGGACTTCGGGTGCGTATTGCTCTTGCTCGATCTGTTGTTCTAGCACATATAATAGATGCACCGGATTCGCGGCGATTTCAGAATTGTCGAAATTAAATACGCGAGACAGAATTTTAAACGAAAAACGCGTAGATAATCCGGTCATACCCTCATCGACACCGGCATAGTCGCGATATTCCTGGTAGGACTTTGCCTTGGGGTCCGTGTCTTTAAGGTTCTCACCGTTGTAAACCCGCATTTTTGATTCAATGTTGGAATTTTCTGCTTCCTTAAGTCGAGTGAATACCGAAAACTCTGACATCATGCGTAAGGTGCCAGGTGCGCACGGTGAATTTGACAATGAGCTGTTACTCAATAATTTTTCGTAGATGCGAATTTCTTCAGAGACACGCAGACAGTAAGGGACTTTAACAATATAGATTCGATCTAGGAAGGCCTCGTTGTTGCGATTATTTTTAAAACTTAGCCATTCAGACTCATTTGAATGTGCCATAATCACGCCGTCAAAGGGTATTGCTGATAGCCCCTCAGTACCCATGTAATTGCCTTCCTGGGTTGCGGTCAACAAAGGGTGCAGAACTTTTATAGGCGCCTTGAACATTTCGACGAATTCTAACAGGCCTTGGTTAGAAAGACACAGACCACCCGAGTAAGAGTAGGCGTCGGTATCGTTTTGTGAAAATTGTTCTAACATGCGGATGTCGACCTTGCCCACCAATGAAGATATATCTTGATTATTTTCATCACCGGGTTCAGTTTTAGAAATTGCAATTTGCTCAAGCACAGACGGGTTTAACTTAACGACCCTAAATTTTGTAATATCACCATTAAATTCATGCATCCGTTTCACTGCCCAAGGAGACATAATGCCGCTTAAGTACCGACGTGGGATGCCATAGTCTTCTTCTAAGATTTGCGCGTCTTCATCGGGTGAAAATAATCCCAACGGTGATTCATTAATGGGCGAATCTTTGATGGCGTAGAAAGGTTGTTTTTGCATCAAAGATTTAAGTTTTTCGGCCAACGAAGATTTTCCGCCGCCCACCGGACCGAGCAGATATAAAATTTGCTTGCTCTCTTCGAGTCCTTGAGCGGCGTGGCGGAAATACGACACCATTTGTTCTATCGTGTCTTCCATACCATAGAAATCTTTAAAGGCAGGATAAATCTTTATAACCTTGTTTGAGAAGATTCGACTCAGGGTGGTATCTCGACTGGTATCGACTAAATCAGGTTCGCCGATGGCCATCAACAATCGCTCTGCGGCAGATGCGTAAGCGGACACATCCTGCTTGCAAATTTTTAAATATTCATCGAGTGTGAACTCCTCTTGCTTCGAGCTATCAAATCTCGATTGATAGTGATCAAAAATTTTCATGGTGGCCTCCAGGGGGGCTGCATGTGTTACAAGCTCTATGTAAAAGTCTTAACACGATTTGTTGGCATCACTGGCACAGGGATTGTGTTACGTTAATATTGCTACAATCGTGCGACTTGTCTGGTCAATATAAACGCTGTTCGATATAAATTCTGTCCGATATAAACAATATGTGCGTTTGTCCTTAGCATAACGATATGACGGATGCTGTAGTCATATCGATTGTCGATGTTCGGTATTAAATTCTTTCTGTATCAATTACTTCGCTAATCTAAATGTACCTCGAATAATTTGCAATTAATAGGCCAAATATAGCCATTTTTTGAGCTAATTCAGACCCTTATTCGTACGTGCATTGTGCATATTTTGACTAAAAAAACCTTAGTATCGACTGAGAGTTGCTGAAGATTTGACTCGCATTATCTAATGCTAAGTTTTTTATGTTATTGATTAATGACTTGCCGATAGTCAGCGATGCTTAGTGAATTTCCATTTATCCTTAATCTAGTTAAGTTCATATTGAAATTAACTTCAACTTGAAATTTGCGTGGTATTCATCATCGTTGCAAACTCTAGTGGTAAAAGCACGCCGCTATGCTAAAAGAATGCCGCGTCATTAGGATAATTTATAGTTAGTGTCCATCCACAAACGGTCTATTTCCCCAATATCTGCGTTGCGCGTATTTTTTAAATG
>JBGMRO010000504.1:0-3514 GCA_048061555.1 Thiohalomonadales bacterium
TGGTACCGTTTTTTTCGTAACTGCTGCCGGCCTTATACCAGATCTGGCTGACCACAATAGGGGCCCGATGGTCGGGGCGCACCAATATTTTTAAGCCATTTGCCAGGGTAAACTCTTTATTTTTCCCTGACCCACCATCCTGATTCTGCTCGCTGGCCTGCGCTTTTTTCTCATCACCCGTTTTCGCTTTTTCGGTTTCTGCGTTTTTATCTGCGGGGTTCTTGGCTCCTGTCGAGCTGCAGCCGAACGCCACCGCACTCATCGCTAACACCATCATTCCTGCTCGAATTTGTATTTTGCCCATGGATTCCTTCTCTCGTGTTAAGTCAAATAATTCGGTTAATCGATCGATTCACAACCGTTCAAATCGGTGTATTCTTGAAGTTCTAACTTCAGACGTCGGATTACTCTAGCTTGTACAAGGCGCCTACAGCTTTAAATGTATAAAATATAACCATTCACAGTAATATACTTTGTGCGTGTCATAAAATAGTGAAACAAGTAATGCTAATTACCGATATAATTGATCAGTAATCGATCGATGTTAAAAGTATGACACACTCCTAATCTCGACGATTATTCGTTACAATCCCCTCTCATAAAAAGCGCCGGTTTCAATATAAGGGTATGCTAATTTTAATTACTATATTTGTTGGTTTGAAAACACCTGTGGCTGCCTTCACTTGTAGTTAAGAAACTGTCGCCGGATAGGTAACCGGTTTATAGTTAAATGACTATTTAATTTCCTCGGATAAGACACTATTAATTATGTTTGGTTTCAATAAAAACAAGTCGCCAGCGGATAATACCACTAAAGACGATCAGGACAAGACAAATCCCCCTGAGGCATCCAAAGGCTTCTTTGCTAGGCTTACCAAAGGCCTCAGCAAGACACGTAATAACTTAAACGAAGGTATTTCTACACTCGTCTTGGGTCAAAAAACTGTCGACGGTGATCTGTTGGAGGAAGTAGAGACATTGTTACTCAGTGCCGATGTGGGGCTAGAAGCTACACAGACAGTGATCGCCAACCTGACCCAACGACTTGCTCGTAAGCAATTGAAAGACCCTGCGGCACTTTTCGCAGCACTTAAGGAAGATTTATTGGAAATCCTGCAGAGTAGCGAACAAACACTGCACATCGAAGCAGATCGCCAATCACCCTTCGTTATTCTAATGATCGGCATTAACGGCGCAGGCAAGACGACCACGATCGGCAAACTCTGCCATCTCTTTCAACAACAGGGTAAACGGGTCATGCTGGCCGCTGGCGATACGTTTCGCGCCGCCGCCGTGGAACAACTACAAGAGTGGGGCAGGCGCAATAAGGTTCCGATTGTCGCGCAACACCCTGGCGCTGACCCCGCTTCGGTTATTTATGATGCATTAGAGTCTGCCACGGCCAAAAAGGCAGATATTTTGATCGCCGATACTGCCGGTCGACTGCATACGCAAAGCACGCTGATGGACGAGCTCAAAAAAATCCATCGAGTAGCGAGTAAACTAGATCCCACGGCGCCGCACGAGGTATTGCTGGTATTAGACGCAAGTATCGGACAAAACGCGATTGTACAGGCAAGCCAATTTCATCAGGCCGTCGGGGTGACGGGGATCGCACTCACTAAACTGGATGGTACCGCCAAAGGCGGCGTAGTCTTCGCGATTGCAAAGCAACTTGAAATCCCCATCCGTTATATAGGTATTGGTGAAGGCATAGATGATTTACGTGTATTTAACGCCAAAGAATTTGTCGAGGCGCTGTTTGTTAGTGACTAATCTTGTAAGTGAGCCCGAGGGCAAAAGGTATCGCAAATCCTCAGCGCTAATCACTTTGTCTTTTAAAATACAGACAGGTCAATCATGATTCGTTTTGTCAATGTATTTAAGCGCTACCAAGGAGGGTTAGAGGCACTTTGCAACGTCAATTGCGAACTCGAAAAGGGCCAGATGACCTTCATTACCGGCCACTCGGGTGCGGGCAAAAGTACCTTTTTAAAACTTATCCCGCTGATCGAAAAGACTACCCGCGGCGAAATTGTTTTTGATGGCCAAAATTTGTCGCGACTACGTCCTCGTGAAATACCGTATCTACGGCGCAAGATAGGCATCGTCTTTCAAGACAACAATCTGCTAGAAGACCGCAGCATTTTCCATAATGTCGCCCTTCCCCTGATTATTGCGGGCAATCATCCTAGCGAGGTCGGCGGTCGTGTACGTGCCGCGTTAGACAAGGTGGGCCTGCTCAGCAAAGAAAAGTTATTTCCCTTGGCACTTTCTGGTGGTGAACAGCAGCGCGTGGGAATCGCTAGGGCAGTGGTTAATCGACCTAGTTTATTAGTGGCCGACGAACCTACGGGTAATCTAGACCCAGAATTGTCGCAAGAAATCATGCAACTTTTTGAACAATTCACGCACATTGGCACCACCGTGATTGTTGCCACCCACGACCACAACTTGATCGCCCACATGGATCATCGATTACTGGCCTTGCGGGCCGGTGAAATTATCGCCGATGGTCGAGCGAAAGATCTTATTTAAGATGCAAATTTGTAAATCGTAATCAAAATAAAACTTATGAAAAACATTGGTACAAAAAACAGCTTCTATATTATCTTTGCGATTTCGGGATTTTCTGGCCTGATCTATGAGTCTATCTGGTCGCACTACCTCAAGCTATTTCTTGGGCACGCGGCGTACGCACAAACCTTAGTTCTCGCCATCTTCATGGGTGGCATGGCGATAGGTGCTTGGGCTTGTGCTAAGTACAGTGGCCGCTGGCGCAACTTGTTGCTTTATTATGCCGCTGTCGAGGCCCTAATTGGTGTTGCCGCAATTGCCTTTCACCCCGTGTTTGACCAGACGGTGCAATTTGCTTATAGCAGCCTACTACCGAGCATGGAGTCGTCCGAAGCGGCTGGTATCGCAAAGTGGTTAATCGCGGCATTACTCATATTACCGCAGTCTATTTTACTCGGCACGACCTTTCCGCTCATGACCGCAGGACTGATTCGTCGCTTCCCCGACGACTCAGGCAAAACCATCGGCATGTTATATTTTAGCAATAGCATCGGGGCTTTTTTTGGTGTCCTGGTGAGTGGATTCCTACTCATTGCATGGCTCGGTCTACCCGGTACGATTATTTTTGCCGGTATACTCAATATCATACTCGCCATCACGGTTTGGAGGCTGTCGGCCGACCAGGGGCAAGAGCAGAAGAAGACGCAGGCCAGCCCCGCAATCGCCAGAAATTCGGTTTTTTTCGGCCTGGTTGCAGTAGCGGCGTTGACCGGCGCGGCCTCCTTCATTTATGAAATTGTATGGATACGCATGCTGAGCCTGGTATTAGGCAGTTCCACGCATTCATTTGAACTCATGCTAAGCGCGTTTATATTAGGGCTGGCTTTGGGTGGTTTATGGATTCGCCACAACATCCATCGATTGCGCAATTTAATAAAGTCCCTCGCCATCATTCAATTAGCCATGGGACTATTGGCCTTGGCCACGCTACCCTTTT
>JBGMRO010000505.1:0-3492 GCA_048061555.1 Thiohalomonadales bacterium
GATTGGCTAGTGGATAAGTGATTGACCCTTTTATAAACATGCATTATTTTAAGTTGAAACATTGATCGTTTTAACTTGAAAGTCGTGCTAAGGATTAGATGGCAGACTGTATAAATTTAAGTAGCTTAATGTACACATTCCTCAATTTTATCCGCACAAAATTCAGCAAGGCTTAGTGCACAGGTGAACGCCGGAGACACCGCGTTGAGCAAATGAAACGACTTATCATCACCTTCATAGCAAAAATCCATTACTAATTTTCTATTATTCAGGTCTATCAATTGGGCACGAATTCCTGGTTTTGTACAAAAATTTATTTTAGTTGAGTCTACGCCGTCGACTAAAATATTGGCCATTTCGATTAATTTATTTTGCTGATACATTTTTAGTTCACCAATCGCAAGTTGTACGAAATTGAATCGATTATATAATAGCAGACCAATATTTGTTGAGACGACCTCCACGAATTCCCGCCATCGAAAATTATCCAAACCTTGATATTGTTCTCGCCATAATACAGGTATAGCGGTAGGACCTATTTTATATTGTTGATCTACGGTTACGGTGATATGTACCCCTAGGAACGGGTTATTGGGGTTTGGTACAGGATAGACATGAGTGCGCAAAGTATTTGGAGGTCCATTACTATGTAGATATATACCTTTAAAGGGTAGAACACGGTAATTCTTTGCGTATCCGAATTGATGAGCGATTTTATCGGCATACAACCCTGCGGTGTTGATAGTATATCCTGTTTTGTAGACACCTCGGTTTGTGTATATATGTCCATTCGTGGTGCGTAAGAATTGAGTATCAGTATGGATACCTATTCCAACGTCACGTGCTTCCTGGATTAACCGGGTCATCACTTGTTTTGGGTTGACGCTCGCGGTACTGGGTGAGAATACGGCGCGTTGAAAGGTTTTTACACGCGGTTCGATTTCTTTTGCTTCCTCAGCTGAAATTAGCTGTAAGTCGACATTATTTTGTTTGCCTCGGGCTATTAATTCATCCAGAACTATCAATTCGTTCTCATTACTCGCGACGACAAGTTTCCCGCATTGATTAAGGTCGAGTTTTCGATTCAGGCAATATTCCTGCAGGAGTTGATTGCCCTTAGAGGTCAACTGCGCTTTTAGGCTATCCGCTGTATAATAAAAGCCTGCATGCAATACACCGCTATTGCGGCTACTGGCGTGCAGTCCGCAATCTTTTTCCTTGTCGATAATAATAATGCTTTGGTCAGGAAATCGGCGTTTTATCTCTAACCCCAAGGTTATTCCGGTAATTCCACCGCCTACAATCAATATGTCAGCTATTGATTTGGTCATAGATTAAATTGCCGTATTTTCCTAGACTATATTAGTCAAGTGAGCTGATTCTGGTAATTTTAGAACAATGATAGTATATGGTATTTAATTAAAAATAGGGCGAATGTGTTCCCATTGTAGCTGTATAAATGAAATTAGCAACATTCTGGGTGTGTTAGAAAGGCGTAATTATGGAATGGATTGATGGCTACACATATAAATAGCGAAAGTATTATTGAGACCGCAGCCTGTCCTGTGTGTGGTAGCATTAACCAGCAAACACTATATCGGCACAATAAACAAACCGGTACCACGCTAGGGGAAATCGAAGTTGTCGTGGGCCAATGTGATGACTGTGGGTTTGTGTACAATAGTAGAAGGTTACGATCAGCGGTTATATCAGATTATTATTTTTCCAGTTCGGTAGCTTCTGGACAGACTTACCGTGATGAGGATTCTCAAGCTTATTATCCTTCGTTACATAAAACTCGGGCTCGTTTTTTATCCGGAT
Source organism: Thiohalomonadales bacterium (assembly GCA_048061555.1). Taxonomy (GTDB): domain Bacteria; phylum Pseudomonadota; class Gammaproteobacteria; order SZUA-152; family SZUA-152; genus JBGMRO01. The sequence continues at coordinate 1,822 of JBGMRO010000505.1, forward strand.
TCTTGAATTCACAACTTAGTGGCAGTTTACTTGATATTGGCTGTGGTGTCGGTGGTTTTCTCGGCGCCATGAGTCATGAGCTCAATGGTGATTGGCAATGCTTGGGCATTGAGCCCTCGATGGAGGCATCCAGATTAGCAAGAATCAATGGTTTTCGAGTCAAGACAACCATGTTGGCTGGCGATATATTCACACCACATAGTATTGATGCGATCTCACTGGTTAGCGTATTGGAACACCTTTCTGACTTACATCAGGCGCTTAAAAGTGTCACTGAGCTACTAAAATCTGATGGCATTGTTTTTATAGAAGTACCAAATTTGCTTCTTCCTGAGCTGTCGCTGACGGGTTTTTTCTCCCCTGAGCATATACAGCATTTTACACCGGGTAGTTTGTTCGCACTTTTACACCGCTATGGATTATCTGAGATTATTACTGACCGAAGTGTTACTGATAAAGTCATCAGAATTGTTGCTTCTGCCAGGATGGCTGGTTGGAGTACTGCCGATTTAGTGACTTACTCTGATGATTCAACAGAGGCGTGTCAGGCAGTAAAAGAGTACACTACACGGGAAGAACGGCTACTGACTGAGTTGAACTATAACGTGACGGCTGCATTAGTGCGATGGCAACGTCGTAATTGCACAATCGCGATCTATGGCGCGGGTGTACATACTGCAGAACTATTGGGACATTTTGATCTGCACGCCGTATGTTCGATTGTAATTGATGGTGATCCCAAGAAGCAAGGAACAACGTATCTTGGCTTCCCGGTGTACTCCCCTGAGCAAATCCTTGAACTGGGCATCAATGCTATTCTGATTTCATCCCATCGTTTTCAAGACGAAATTATAAACAAGATTCGGCAAGTCGCGGGTGAGCGTGTTGAGATTGCCCTTTGTTATGAATAGTTGTGCAATAATTAAGTTATTACTCGCGACTTGGAGTACTTTGCGTGGCTAATCATTCAGGTAATTATTTGGTTGTACTTGGTTCGAGTTCTGATCAACTCTTTATGATTCGCTCGGCACAGCAGATGGGTCTCAAAGTGCTTACGATCGATGCCAATTCAGATGTCCCCGGCAAATTGGTGGCAGATGTTTTTGCAAATATTAGTAGCACAGATGTACCCGCCATTTTGAAATTTCTTGATCAATTTAGACAAGAAGGTGCGACTATTGTCGGCGTGTCCACCATGGGTAGCGATATCCCCGATATTGTTGCCGCCCTTGCCCAGCATTTGCATACACCCTCAATCTCTACGCAGGACGCCGCCGTAGCTGTAGACAAGATTGCTATGAAGCAGCGCTTTACTGACTATGGTGTGCCAATACCGTGGTATCGTGAAATCAATTCGTATAAAGAATTGGCCGAAATAATAAAGACACGAGGGATAGAATTGGTGATTAAACCCAATGATCGTTCGGGTTCTCGTGGTGTTTTTTTGTTAGATTACACCTGTGATACAGAAAATTTGTTTAACAAGGCGCGTGATTTTTCATTTTCCAAACGTGTTTTGGTCGAAGAATTTCTTCCTGGCCTACAAATCAGTACGGAAACAATAATGATTGATGGTCAGGCTTATACACCTGGATTTGCCGATCGTAACTATGGTTTGTTAGATCAATTTCGTCCTCAAATTATGGAAAACGCCGGTTGGGTGCCATCGTG
>JBGMRO010000506.1:0-3487 GCA_048061555.1 Thiohalomonadales bacterium
CTTCCATTCATTTTACCTTGCGCCACGACACCTTGTCCTTCTTGAAATAGATCTGGCAGGATACCGGTATACGTAACTGGAATAGAATTGGCACGATCGGTCACTACAAAATGTACAGTTAGACCGTCATCCTCACGTGTCATGCTGCCCTCTTCCACCAATCCACCTAGACGGAAATCACGCCCTGTTTGCGGCGCCGTGCTTGCTTGCACATCGCTGGGGCTAAAGAAAAACACCATATTACTGTTAAATGCTTGAAATATAAGCGTTATTGCGATACCTAACCCTACGAGGCCAATCACCACAAAACCGAGTCGTTTATGTCTTGCTTTCATTCTTTCACCTGCTGCATCTTGTTCATGCGTATCATGCGTGTTACGCGTTGCAATATTGTACGCTTATTCCTTATGACAAGGAAAACCTCTGCGATCATAAAGAAGGCCGTTACACCATAGGACATCCATATATAGTATCCGTATCCGCCCATGGCAAAATAATCTGCTAACATTATGTATTACCTACCATTTCTTCGACCCATGCGGTTTGTTTCTCGCGTTCCAGCACCTGACTGCGGGCGCGTATGAGCACGACGGCGATCGCGTACATCCAAAAGGCAAAAGTCATAATCATCATGGTGGTTAACATCGATGCGGCCATCTTAGAGCTCGTCGGGGTCACACTGCTGCCCTGATGTAGTGTATTCCACCACTTCACTGAAAAATAAATAATGGGTAGATTAACCACACCCACGATAGCCAAGACCGCGCTAGCTCGAGACGCTCGCCTCGTATCTTCTATTGCACCTTGCAAGGCCATATAACCGATATACAGGAAAAGTAAAATAAGATAGGAGGTCAAACGTGCATCCCACACCCAGTAGGCACCCCAAGTCGGTTTGCCCCAAAAGGCACCCGTCCAAAGGGCTAAAAACGTAAACATCGCACCGGTAGGCGCCAACGATGAGGCCATAATATCGGACATCTTGATATTCCACACCAGACCAATAATCGCATACGTGGCCATCACAAAATAGATCAGCATGCCCATCCACGCGGCGGGCACATGAATAAAAATAATGCGATAACTATCACCCTGCTTAAAATCTTCAGGCAACATAATCAACCCTTGATACAAGCCGACCAATGTCAAGATAATGGCCAAGCCACCGAACCAGGGTATCAGTTTCCCCGCAAACGGATAAAAATGTTTAGGCGAGGAAAAATACATCCAAAATATATTGTTCTTAATGGTCATAAATATAGGAAACTCTACTGTTTAAACCTTTGCTTTATTTTACGCTGTTGTACTATAAACCGTACTGCCAATTTTATATGCCTGTTAACTAAAATATACACGAGTTATTCCAAACTAATCCTTAACGCCAATGCGGTAGCCAATGGTGCCAATAGCAACGACATAATGAGAAAAGCGCCGAGCAATGAAAGGTGTGGTGTTACGCCAAGCCCTGAATTAGCAGCATCTATTGCGCCGGCGCCAAAAATCAAAATGGGTATATACAACGGTAATACCAGTAATGATATCAGCACCCCTCCACCCCTAACACCTACCGTTAACGCCGCGCCTACGGCTCCAATCAGGCTCATCGCGGGTGTACCCAACAGCAGTGTAAGCATCATGAGTACAATAGAATCGCCGTCTAAACCGAGCTGTAAACCCAACAACGGTGAGAGCAATACCAAGGGTAATCCTGATAAAAACCAATGCGCAAGTATTTTACTTAACACTAATACCGTCAGGGGTTGTGGCAATATCAGAATTTGCTCTAATGTGCCGTCCTGGTGGTCATCAGAAAACATTCTACCCAGCGACAACATCGATGCCAATAGTGCCGCTACCCAAATAACACCGGGGGCAATTTCCCTCAGGGTATTCATTTCTGGGCCGATACCGAGCGGAAATAACGTCACCACAATAAGGAAAAAAAACAATGAGGTGAGTACATCTGCCTTACGACGCAACGCCAATGTGATGTCACGTTGAAACATCGAACGACAGGCATGGGATAGGCTGAAGCTCGTACCTACTTCAGGCATGACATACTCATACCCGACATACTCGCGGTCCTTTGTGCTTTCCATTTATGCACTTAGGTTCAGCTCCTGCCTGGCGCCTGCGTCTATTTCTACTTCCTGGTGCGTCGTTAGTACTACCATACCACCATCATTGACATGCTCGCCAATTATTTTCTGCAATAACCCTACTGCATCAACGTCTAAAGCCACAAAGGGTTCATCCAAAATCCACAGTTTTCGCTGCAGGACCAGTAACCGGGCTAATGCGACGCGCTTTTTTTGGCCCTGCGACAAGACCCGTGCAGGTAACTCGGCCCGGGCTGCTAACCCTAAGCTAAACAATGCCTCAGATACACAGGATTCGCTTAAACGTTGCCCACTAAGATCGCCAAAGGATTGAATATTCTCAAATGCGGTTAGGTCGCCCTTTATTCCGCTAAGGTGGCCTAAATAAGTCATATGGGCAAAGTATTCGTCCCTATTTTTGTGAATTGGTTCACCATTCCAAAGAATTTTTCCTTGCATAGGCGCCAGCAAACCACACAATGCCCTAATAAGGGTAGTTTTTCCGCTGCCATTCGCACCACGTAGGTGCAATAGTTTGCCCGGCTCTAGTTCAAAATTAATACCCGTGAATAAACGATGGTCGCCACGCACGCATTCCAACTCCTGGACCTTCAACATAGCGATCTCATTTTTTCGATTATATTCGATCTTCGACACCACACGTCTATTAGTGCCCCAAGGAACCCTACAAGACCCACCAATAGCCCCGGCCAGAATAAAATTAAGCGGGCCATTATACTGAAATTTAAAAAATATATCGGTTTTCGCATCAATTTTTTCCGTAAAATTGCGCAGTCACTGCATAAATCCTAACTAAAAAGCTCAGAAATAACAGATATGCCACTGTTTATACTGAGTTTATAAATAGTGTCTTCCTTGCAAGCACGCTTTTGGTTAAACTAGCGCTATAAAAATATAAGAACACTGAGAATAATTGAGGGGCACCACGGAATGAAGCAATTAAGGATTCTGGCTATATTTAGCTGCCTAGTCTACGGACCCGCGATGGCGGCAGACCGTGATGGGGAATTTGGCATCGGTTTAGGCACACCCGCCCCAACCGGCATATCCATGAAGTACTGGACTTCACGTATTACCGCCTATGACTTTTTTGCAGAATGGGCCTTCGACGAAAAGAAAATTAACGTGCACTTTGATTACCTCTTTCATGATTATAAAACCGTGTTCATGGACGATGCGGAATCACCGGTTTATTGGGGTTTTGGTGCGCGTTTTATCGAGGAATCTAACGAAGATGTGATCACGGGAATTCGCTTCCCGATAGGTATCAGCTACCTACCTAATAACAAACCTTTTGAATTGTTTGCCGAAGCGGCTGCCCGTATTAACGTAACCCCGAGCACCAGTTTTGGCGTAGACTTGATAGT
>JBGMRO010000507.1:0-3486 GCA_048061555.1 Thiohalomonadales bacterium
CACCTATTGGATGGTGCGGAAGACACCTTAAAACGACATGGTGCGGAAGATAAAGATATTCAGATAGTGCGCGTTCCCGGTGCGTTTGAACTACCACTTGTGGCGCAACGGTTAGCGGCTAGCGAAAAATTCGATTCCATTATAGCACTTGGCGCGGTTATTCGTGGTGGCACACCGCATTTTGAATATGTCGCGGGAGAATGTACCAAAGGACTAGCGAGTGTGTCGATGCAATTCAATATCCCGGTAGCGTTTGGTGTATTGACGGTGGATACGATAGAGCAAGCGATTGAACGCGCCGGCACTAAGGCGGGTAATAAAGGGGTCGAAGCGGCAATGTCGGCGATAGAAATGGTTAATTTATTACGTCAGTTCGACTCGTAAAAAATATGAGCAATGCCAAACACAATGCAAGAAGATGCGCGGTACAGGCGCTATACGTCTGGTTACTGAATGACGGAAATCTGAGCGATATTGAGCAACAGGTACTAGAAGAACAAGACGCTAAGAAAATCGATAAAAAATATTTTCGCGAACTACTTCACAAAGTCCCTAAAACGATGGCTGCTTGCGACGCTGCTATCGAAGGTTTGATTGACCGCAAGGTGAATGAGGTCGATCCTATCGAAAAAGCGGTGCTCGCAATCGCCCACTATGAATTGACACAGCGCTTAGATATTCCTTATCGCGTAGTGATTAATGAGTCTATCGAGCTTGCCAAGGTATTTGGCGCCGAACAGAGCCATAAATTTATCAATGGTGTGGTCGACAAACTCGCCAGGATAGAACGAAAAGTCGAACTGAACGCCGCAAGACAGAGGAAATAGTCGCTTTAATCCATAGCGCGTTCCATACTACGAAAAATTTATACTTTACATAAAAAAGTCACAAAGCGTACGACTCGGTTTAGTCGTCATATAAGATCCAAATTTCATATTCCATGTCGCTTTCCGAATTCGATATCATCCGCAAGTATTTTACCAATATAGGTTATCGACGAGACGATGTTCAGCTCGGCGTGGGGGACGACTGCGCCCTGCTTAGACCCGAACCCGGCTTCGATATGGTCGTTACTGTCGATAACATGGTATTGGACGTGCACTTTGACGCAATGACACCTGTCGACTGCCTAGCCTACAAGTCCGTTATGGTTAGCGTCAGTGATATAGCGGCCATGGGCGCACGTCCGGCGTGGTTGACTCTGGCCCTGACACTGCCCGAGGCCGACGAAAAATGGCTGCAATTGTTTTCCAAGGGCCTACATGAGGTCTGCCAAGAGACTCAAATCAGTCTCGTCGGTGGTAATCTCAGTCGAGGTTCGTTAAACATCGCGACACAGCTAACGGGGTTGGTCAGGCCAGACTCGGTCCTGCTTCGATCGGGTGCTAGCGCAGGACAGGGGATTTTTGTTACCGGAAATCTCGGGGATGCGGGGATGGGGTTGCTCTCACACCAGCAAAGACTCAACGAGCTAGACCTAGATCCCTTAGCGAAGTCGCAGGTGCGGGCGCGATTTTATCGGCCCACCGCGAGGGTGGACATCGGGTTCGCTTTACACTCAATGGCGACCTCGTGCATCGATATTTCGGATGGTTTCGTCGCAGATTTACAGCATTTGTTAAATGCCAGTGAAGTTGGGGCGACGATCGAGCTAACAAATCTACCGGTTCACCCGATTTTTCATCGCGTATTTGAGCAAGTAGGGCAATGGCGGCACCCGATAAGCGCGGGGGAGGACTACGAACTATGTTTTACGGCCTCGATGCAATATATTCCGCAGATCCAACAACTTTCAAAGTCACAGGGTGTTAGTATTACTCAAGTAGGAATAGTAGAGTTACAATCAGGATTACGTCTTACGCTCGACGGCAGTCGCTATGTAGCGAAAATGAGTGATAATGAAATTAACGGCTTTCAACATTTTTAGACGGTAAATCGTGATTCGTGATTCGTAAACCTACAAACCTACAAACCTACAAACCTACAAACCTATGAACCTATGAACCTATGAACCTATGAACCTATGAACCTATGAACCCCACACCCTTTACGATCATATTTAAAAACCCAATACATTTTTTATCCTTAGGCTTCGGCTCGGGTTTGTCACCGATAATACCGGGCACAATGGGTACCCTGGCGGCTATTCCGATTTATCTATTAATGGCACCTCTGAGCCTACCGTTTTATATCGGCCTCGTGGTCTTAATGGCGCTGCTGGGGTTTTGGTTTTGTGGTTACACTGCCGATGCCTTGGGTGTGCCGGATCATGGTGGCATCGTTTGGGACGAGATCGTGGGTTATTTGATTACCATGGCTGCACTGCCGTCGGGCTGGTTATGGATCTTTTTGGGATTTATTGTGTTTAGGATCTTAGATATTCTAAAACCTTGGCCCATTTCCTGGGTAGATCGAAACATGAAGGGGGGTGTCGGTATTATGTTAGACGATATACTGGCAGGTTTAGTCGGTCTAGGTATATTACACTATGGTGTTTCATTGTGGGTTTCCTGAATAGTGATTAGATAGGAGAGTACTATCATGCGCAATAACTATATTTCCGTATGTCTGATTGTATTTGCGATTTTTCCGTTGCAGGTGTTAGCTAACGACGTTGCTATTGAAGCGGTCAGGGCGACATATACTAATCCGGGCTGGTCTTTTGACGTTACCCTGCGACACGATGATGAAGGCTGGGATCATTACGCCGATGCATGGCGGGTGGTCGGACCCGATGGTAAGGAATATGCAACACGTACCCTGTTTCATCCACATGACAACGAGCAACCGTTTACACGCAGTCTTGGCAATGTTCAGATACCCGCTAATATCGACACTATTTACATAGAAGCACACGACAAAGTGCATGGTTGGAGCTCAGAAAAATTTACGGTTAAACTGTCGAAGTAGCACGCGAGGGCATAGATACTGCTATTTTAATGGCGATGCAAACAGGTATTCTAGAATAACATGCCCGCGACTCACTCTATCGATAATAAGGCCAAGCTCATCGTCACAACGTGGCGAGGTGAAGCCATCGATACTGAATTTATCGATGCACTAAAAAATTATCAAAAAAACATCCAAGGCAATCCTACCTATCAAGATTACAATGAGATATTCGATTTTCGTAAAGTTGCTGGAATTAAAATAAGCGCCGAAGGCATAAAGAATATTTCTCGCATAGCATCAAGCACTGATCAGGAAGACAGTGATAGAAGACTCGCCATTATAGTAGGATCAAATTTAGCTTTTGGTTTGGCCCGAATGTATGTGACCTATAGGAGCTTCCAGAAACAGTCCAACAAAGAGATTCGTATATTTAAAATCGAAAAAAATGCCTATGAATGGGTGAAAGTGGGTCTGTTAGAACGCCTATGATGCCTAATGTCCGTCCACAAACGGTCTATTTCCCCAATATCGGCGTTGCGCGTATTATTTAGTAATTCTTGTTCTGCGTTGTTTGCAGGACTAGAAGTACTTATC
>JBGMRO010000508.1:0-3479 GCA_048061555.1 Thiohalomonadales bacterium
AATTAATGTTAATTCCTCGTATTTCTGTCAACGCCAACAAAGTCTTGGCGGGTGGCCAGGGGGCTGCATCTGCAGCGGATAGATTTGGGCGGGATGCCGCATTATTTGGGCGAGTCTTAGATGCGATGATAAAGGGTAATCGCAAAATGAATATTCGTCGAGTGCGCGATCCGGATGCCAGAGACAAGCTAGCGGAGGTCGCTGAGTTATTCGAAACTGTGCACGATTTAGTCGGTCGAATCTTGGATCAGACGCCTACACTGTTTGAAGCTCAAAGTGCTTCTGACAATATGGTCAATAAATCACAGATGGCACTAGAATTGACCACAACCCTTCGAAACGCCTATTCGATGCTGGAAAATGACCGTCTTATCAAACCTATATACGGTACACTCTTTGGCGGCGTGGCACTCGTTCTGTTATTTCTATTGGTCGCTCGAATTACACGGGAAGCCAATGCGAGATCAAAAGAAGAGCAAGCGGTCAATCGACGAAATCAGGATGCGATTATGAGATTGCTCGATGAAATTGGCGATTTAGCGAGTGGAGATTTAACCGCGCAGGCCACAGTTACTGAAGATATTACCGGCGCCATTGCTGACGCGATTAACTACGCCATTGACGCACTACGCCGTTTAGTATCGACCATTAATGAAACCACGGTGCAAGTATCCTCCGCCGCGCAAGAGACGCAGGCGACAGCGATGCATTTAGCGGAAGCGAGCGATCATCAAGCAGAACAGATTACCGCGGCAAGTGCGGCGATCAATGAAATGGCGATTTCGATTGAGCATGTATCAGCGAATTCTGCAGAGTCATCGAATGTTGCCCATAAGTCCCTGGACATTGCGAAGAATGGTGCAGATGCAGTGCAAAATACTATTCGAGGTATGGACGGCATTCGTGAGCAAATTCAGGAAACATCAAAACGAATCAAACGCCTTGGTGAAAGTTCTCAACAAATTGGTGACATGGTTGAGCTGATTAATGACATTGCCGATCAGACAAATATTTTGGCCTTAAACGCGGCGATTCAGGCTGCGATGGCGGGAGAATCAGGACGAGGTTTTGCGGTAGTTGCGGATGAAGTACAACGACTTGCGGAAAAATCCACTGATGCGACGAAACAGATTGAAGCCTTGGTGAAGACGATTCAATCGGATACCAATGAGGCTGTCGCTTCAATGGAAAATAGTACGGCTGGTGTGGTAAAAGGTGCACAATTGGCACTTAAGGCGGGTGAGTCTCTCGAAGAAATTGAAAACGTTTCTGCGCACTTAGCAGATCTCACACAGTCAATTACGGATTCAGCTAGACAACAATCGATTGCGGCTTCCAGTATTTCAGAAAGTATGAGTGTGATTCAGGAAGTAACGACACAAACATCAGCAGGTACCAATGAAACGTCGGCATCGATTGGTAATCTAGCAGAATTGTCAAACGACTTAAGAAAATCCGTATCTGGATTTAAATTACCCGATTAACGAATATGCGTATTAGCGTATAAGTTTTACATTGCTAATACTTATCAAGCTACTGCTTACTATGCATAAAGGCGGATGGCAAGAATGCAAACCATTTACACAATTGGCGCTAGCTCAGATACTATCGGAGACAAGGGGTCGATAGCCGTTTTTCGGGTGATTACCGATGCTTATGCAGGATAATTATACAAAAAATAAATCCGGATTATTAGCGGGTCTCGGAGTCAGTACACAAAAGCTACTTGAGCTGAATAAAAAGCGGGTCAAGGGCGAAAAGACCGAGATGGATGATTTGCAATTTGAACTATGGAAGTCGCTATTGGAATCTCGTACAGGAATGAGTTTACCGGATAACAGAAAATCTTTTCTCGTGGCGAATTTGGGCATGAGAATGACAGAGCTCGGTATTACTAGTTTTCAGGCTTATTACGACCATGTGCAGTCAGGACTTAATGGATCGGTAGAATGGGACCAATTGCTGCATCATCTAACGGTACATGAAACGCGATTTTTGCGTCATCAATCGACACTTGATTTGATTCAGAGGCATTGTTTACCGCAGACGCTTGCGCCGGCTACCAGTAAAATTAAACCTACGACGATAAATATATGGAGTGTAGGATGTAGCACAGGCGAGGAGCCGTATAGCATCGCTATGACGGTCGACGAACAAATGTTGGCCAATGGTTATACCTATTATTTAGGCATTATTGCCAGTGATATAAGTCGAAATGCGTTGGCTAAGGGGCGCGAAGGGACATATTCTGCGCGACAGGTCAGTAAAATTAGTCAGGAGTGGCGCCTACGATATTTTCAAAAATTATCGGGAAATAAATATCAGGTGATACCGAATATGCGGCAGAGGGTTTGTTTTAATCACCTTAATATTTTAGATATGGGTGATACGCCAATTGGAAATATGGACGTCATTGTATGCCAAAATGTCCTAATTTATTATGACAAAAAGCGTAGATTGGAAATTGCCGATAGTTTAGTCAAGTATCTGGCCCCAGGTGGAATGCTAATTTTCGCTGTGGGTGAATTACTGCATTGGCCCAACGAGCGAATGATTCGATTTCAGTACCCAGACACTTTGGCATATCGACTACAGTCATGATTTAACAAGACAAATCGCGAAGGAACTACAACGCGGTTATGTAATAATTAACTGTGTGTAATTTATCCTAAACATTATTGGTTTTAGGTAGATAAGAAATTTAAATAATAAAGTATTGAGCCAAAAGTTACTTATGAGTACAGCGCAAGAACTAGACTACTCGACCCTCAAATGGGTCAAAAGCGAGATTGATGAGAATCTTAAGCAGACTCGTCAGGCGCTGGAAACCTATGTCGAAAATCCTGATGATAGTGCTCAATTGCGCTTTTGTACGACCTACCTCCACCAGATATATGGAACACTGCAAATGGTGGAAATCTACGGTGGTGCCTTGCTCGCCGAAGAGATGGAAAAACTAACGCAGGCGTTAGTCGATGGTAAGATCCATCAAAAAGATGCTGCATACGATGTGATTATGCGCGCGATATTACAACTCCCCTCCTACTTAGAACACTTAGAAGCCGGTGAACAGGATCGCCCGGTCATACTGTTGCCACTACTCAACGATCTGCGTGCAGCACGGGGTGAGACTTTACTCAGCGAGAACGCATTTTTTTCCCCTAATTTATCTATAGATGCACCTATTGACGCGGCAGAAGAAAAATCAAAAAAAGTCATAGATTTACCCGTCTATGCCAAAAAATTAAGGTCTGTGTTTCAGTCTTCTTTAGTGGGTTTGTATCGGGGTGATACTCCAAAGGCCAATTTACGAAAAATTGGCGCCGTATTTAAAGAGTTGTTAGTACACTCAGAATCTGCGAATGCAAAGCGACTATGGTGGGTCTCCGGAGGTGTCATTGAAGCACTGTTCACCGGCGGTCTGGAATCGAATATACATATTAAGCAACTGATTAGCCAAATTGATGGTGAAATTAAGC
>JBGMRO010000509.1:0-3474 GCA_048061555.1 Thiohalomonadales bacterium
ACTAAGACCATGGCGGCAAAACCAAAGAGAGCAAAGAGCGCAGCTAAGAAAAAGGCTGTGAAGAAAAAAGTCGTTACCAAGAAGAAAAAGGTAGCAAGCAAAAAGAAAACGGTCGTTAAAAAGAAGAAGGCTGTGAAGAAGAAAGTCGCGGTTAAGAAGAAAAAGGTCGTGAAGAAGAAAGCCGCCGTTAAAAAGAAAGCCGCCGTTAAGAAGAAAAAAGTCGTGAAGAAGAAAGCCGCCGTTAAAAAGAAAAAAGCGGTTAAGAAAAAAAAGGCGGCTAAGAAACGGCGTTAACCTTTTAAGATAGCGACGCCTGGGGAGGGCATACCGGTATTCATGTATACCGGTGAGTAGTGAAAGCTCGGTGGTATCATATAGTTTACAAAATATATGGTGCCACCTGCTTTATATAGCTACTATAATGCTGTCAATCAGGACACATAAACTGTCATTTTCGTTCCTATTAGCATATACGCTAATAACAACCCCCTATCTAAACGTAAACGCCCCTTGCCAATCTACAACAGCCCGCTAACTATAGATAATTCAATAAATTAGACAATTTTCGCGGACGATAGCCTATAGATAGCGCCCATTATATACCCGAAGCGTTTGAGATTTAGGTGTTTATAGTGTGTCAATATTTAATCTCTCAGTTAGGCGCGACAACGCAATATTCCACAATTTGGTGGTTGCACCGCACTTGTCCACCAACGGTCAGCATTGGTAAACTTTTTCTCCCCGAAACTTGAGTTATAACAAGCAATAGTGCTTAAGCGACTGATCACTCCCTTCATATGGCAACCTGATGTGGTCTAATAAACGTATCCACACTTTCGAAGCCCAAGTTAATAACCATAACAAACAATCTCATTCGATATAGGTATAATGTACCAATAACTCCATAATTAAATATAGAAGGTAACTACTCACCCCACCTTAATATTGGCTAATTTTAGGACCGAACCAGAGATGTCGTTAATATTTTGGTGTTGATATCAAGATTGGCATGTGGGCACAAAAAGAGGTGCCCACCCTACTAAAACCGTCTTAAGTATGAGCTAAATGGTAGGGTGGGCACGTTTTTTGTGCCCACATGAAACGATGTAGGGAGTGAGTAGTTACTATAGAAGTTTAATTTACACAATTAATTCCAGTAATAGCATTTAGAGGACCCTATCGTGACAAATCCATTCACTGCCGGAAGGACTCAACCCAAAATACGTATGCGTCGTATGCGCCGCGATGATTTTAGTCGACGACTCATGCAGGAATCACATTTATCAGTCAATGATCTAATTTATCCCATGTTTATCATAGAAGGTAGCGCAAAAACAGAAACTATTCCGTCTATGCCTGGTATCGAACGTGTCACCATCGACGAATTACTGCGAGAGGCGGAGACTCTCATGAGCCTGGGAATACCTGCAGTCGCATTGTTTCCTGTCGTTGACCAAAGTCGAAAATCCCTAGATGCTGCTGAAGCCTATAATGCGAATGGCCTTGCGCAACGTGCAGTTAGGGCGTTAAAACAAGCAATACCCGATCTTGGTGTCATTACTGATGTTGCACTCGACCCCTTCACTACTCACGGTCAAGATGGAATAATTGATGATACCGGTTATGTCCTCAATGAGGAAACGGTAGAAGTATTGGTTAAACAAGCCGTTTCCCATGCACATGCGGGTGCCGATATTGTCGCCCCATCCGATATGATGGACGGAAGGATTGGAGCCATACGCCGCGCCTTGGAAGCAGAAGGGTTTATCCATACCCGAATACTTTCCTATGCCGCCAAATATGCCTCCAATTTTTATGGCCCCTTTCGAGATGCGGTGGGATCCGCGGAAAATTTAGCCGGTGGCAATAAATACAATTATCAGATGGACCCCGCCAACAGCAATGAGGCCTTGTGGGAAGTGGCCTTGGACATAGAAGAAGGTGCCGACATGATTATGGTCAAACCAGGACTACCCTATTTAGACATCGTATACCGTGTGAAACATCAGTTTGGCATACCGACATTCGCCTACCAGGTCAGTGGGGAATACGCCATGACCATGGCTGCGATACAAAATGGTTGGCTGAACGAAAGAGAAATCATCCTAGAATCATTATTGTGCTTTAAGCGCGCCGGTGCCGATGGCATTTTGACCTACTTTGCGAAAAAAGTTGCGCCTTGGTTAAAATAGACACATTTAATAGGCAATCGCCTACGACTATCGATAACGGGGGAAGAACACGGGCGTCATAAACTTGTTGCACTTTGGCATCGTTTGGTTATACTTTGCGCAAAAAATGGTTGCAAAGATACGTCTGTCGGATCTGATGATGCGGTTCCAATCGCTAGTGTACGACCCCCGGGGAGAACTAATTTATGAATAGAACCACAATTTCCAGTCTCTTCGGAAGTTCACCGCTTAAACCTCTGCAAACTCACATGACCAGTGTATTAAACTGTGTCAACGAATTATCCAAATTTATTGATGCCGTATTGGTGGAAGACTGGCCCACAGCCAAAAAAAGCCACAAAAAAATAGCCGACTACGAAAAAGAAGCGGACAAACTCAAGAAGGCACTTCGATTGAGACTTCCCAATAGTCTCTTTATGCCGGTATCCCGGCGAGATATATTAGAAGTTCTTACCATGCAGGATAAACTCGCCAACAAAACCAAAGATATCGCCGGATTAATTATCGGTAGGAAGATTATTTTTCCAGCATCTGTCGGCGAACAATTCAAAAAGTTTGTCGCCCGCTCCATTGACGCTTCAGCCCAAGCTGCTAAAGCAATTAATGAACTCGATGAATTGGTCGAAACCGGATTCAGTGGCAAAGAAGTAAAATTGGTCAAGTCGATGATCGAAGAACTCGACCGTATTGAAAGTGATACAGACAAAATTCAGGTGAAAATTCGTGCAGAAATCTTCGTGAAAGAGACACAAATGCCACCGATCGAAGTCATATTTCTTTACAAAGTACTCGATTGGACCGGCGACCTCGCAGATATTGCACAAAGAGTTGGCAGTCGATTGCATTTAATGCTGGCGCGCTAGTACTCCTACAAGGTAATAAACTACTTCATTCTAATCAACTAAGGTAGAGATACCTTTAATATAGGAAGTGCAATGGATTTTGGTACCACGTTTATTATATTGGCCTGCCTGTTTGGTTTATTTATGGCATGGGGAGTGGGTGCGAACGACGTCGCAAATGCCATGGGCACATCGGTGGGTTCTGGTGCCATAACAATAAAACAAGCCATCATAATCGCTATTATCTTTGAATTCGCAGGTGCCTTACTCGCCGGTGGGCAGGTCACCTCGACCATCCGAAAGGGTATCATTGATGTGAGCGATCTATCCGGTAGCCCAGAATTATTGGTCTACGGAATGCTTTCTTCCCTGCTCGCAGCTGCAATTTGGCTAATGATTGCCACCCGCTTAGGCTGGCCGGTCTCTACTACCCATACCAT
>JBGMRO010000510.1:0-3471 GCA_048061555.1 Thiohalomonadales bacterium
GGGTCAGAGAGCAATTGTTTCTAATATTAGTCAATAATGCTCTCTGACCCGGTTTCGCATCTTGTTTTCGTTCGCGCAGGTAGCCAATATTAATCTACCGGTTTTAGCATAGAGGCGGTACGCGGTAGTAGGTGAAAATCTGCTAAAGCTGCGCGAAATGCGTCCACAAAACGCGCGTTGTCGTACACCATTAGATAGTATTCGACCTTCATGGTCATCGCGCTGCCCAATATAAAGGAGCCAAAAGCGATTAACGAGCCTAATGCCAGGGTGGAAAACCCCGTGATTCCCTGACCAAAGGTGCAACCCATGGCCAGTACACCACCGGTACCCATAAAGAAGCCACCGATGAGATAACGTAAAAAATCTTTTCTGGAGGTAAACCATTCTAATCTCAGTGTGCGGGTAAACAGGCCATAAATGAAGGAGCCAACAATGACACCGAGCAGAATAGCGACACCGAAGGTAATTAGTGTTACCTCCAGAGGGCGGGTCAGATAATAGAGTGTTTCGCCCATAGGATTAACGAAAGTGAAGGACATCGCACCGACACCGGGTGGAGGGGAATCCATAAAGCTGGCGGCCTCAACCGCTGCTTGACCCAGTGGACCTGCGGTTACGTACCAGCCTGCTACGACTAGCAAACCGACACTGGCTCCACCCAATAAATTATCGAAGCGACTACGGAAGTGGCGCGAGCGAAAGATGAAATACAACAAACCTAGAATGATAAAACTGGCGGTTAAGGTATGGAACCAGCCGCTGTCATCAACACCGAATAGACCGCCGATCAATGTCGTAATCTGTTGACTTTTAATGCCGGCACTTTGGAGATCGATGGTAAAAGGGTTCATCCAGCTGGCAAAGGCGTAATAATAGAAATCGGTCTTGGTCATTAGGAAGGCCATGATGCCGCCCACCAATAATACAAATACGGACTTCATATTGCCGTTACCGATACGGATTAATGTCTTATTCACGCAGCCACCCGCCAGGGTCATGCCGACGCCGAACATCAATCCCCCCAATAAATAACGTAACCAGGCGAAATTGGGGGTCCGATAAGGTGGCATGGTCATGCCGAGATTGATTACACCAAGCCCTTCTAGTGCCAGTACACCCGTCATTGCGACAGCGATGGCAAACAACCACGCATACATACGGCCCTTGTCACCCATATTGACCCAATCGGATATCGCTCCCATGGTACAGAAGTTGGTCTTGCTGACCATAATACCCAAGATTATCGCAAGGCTAAATCCCGAAAAGATAACATACCAAATCGGTGCACTTTCCATCTTTTTCTCCTTGAAACCTTATCACTAAATTCAATTAAGTATAAATTTTCCTAATAAATAATATACACAGCTAACACGGTAATACTAAGACATATGAGTAACACACAAGTCAATTTTGGATTTATGTTTCCCAATAATGAGAAAAATTTTCATATAAAATAGCATCTAAGCTGATATACGAAAAAACCTATTCTATCACTCTACCTAGGAGTTACACGATGTTTCGATTGAGATGCATATTTTTCACGTCATTAATGGTGCTCAGCCTGCTGACCTCCGCCCCAGCCTTTTCACAATCAAAGGATGAGGCCGCCATCAGGGCCTTGATTGAGCGGTATGGTAAGGCGATGAATGCCTCTGATGTCGATGCGGTCGTACCGCTATTTTCTAAGGACGCGGTCTTCATGCCCTCAGGTGGGCACACTGCTGTCGGTTCGGCGGCGATTAGGGCGGCCTACGAACACGAATTTAAGGTCATCGATCTGGATGTGAAGATCGTCTTTGACGAAATCTTGCAGAATGGCAACATGGCGGCGGTACGTACTCGCTCAAAGGGCAGTTTGAAATTGTTGTTGAAAGGCAATAAGGTCGTGCCGACCGACGCCTACCGAGCATTTTTTGTGCTGCAAAAACAAGAGGATAAATGGCTAATTGCGAGATTTATGTTTAATTTCAATAAAAAATGAGGTTAGATTGAAATTATATTTTTCTCGGTTTGTTGTGTCT
This sequence comes from Thiohalomonadales bacterium, assembly GCA_048061555.1. GTDB lineage: Bacteria > Pseudomonadota > Gammaproteobacteria > SZUA-152 > SZUA-152 > JBGMRO01. The sequence goes on from JBGMRO010000510.1 coordinate 2,025, forward strand.
AATATTACCCAATCATTCCACTTGGTTTAAGCGGCCGGCGATGTAGGGTTCGCTCGTTAGTGCCTGGGCACTATATCGATTCATAGTCTTTGTTTTACACATCATCAATATGCACTAGGCTAATACCGTCGAGACTGGAGTCGTCGTCCAGGCCGCCCTTGTCCAATTTGATCATTAAGCGGATTTCATTGGCAGAATCGGCATGGTGAAGCGCATCTTCGTAGGTGATATCGCCGTCCTTGAACAGATTATAGAGCGCCTGATCGAAGGTGATCATGCCCAGGTTATTGGACTTGGTCATAATTTCCTTGAGTTTCGCGATGTCTCCGGCACGTATAGTCTGGGCAACCAGGGGTGTATTAGTGAGGATCTCTACCGCAACACGACGTCCTGTGCCGTCCGGTGTAGGGATCAATTGCTGTGCCACAATGGCGCGAAGATTTAGAGACAAGTCGAGCAAGATCTGATCGCGGCGATCCTTAGCAAAGAAATTAAGGATACGGTCCAGGGCCTGATTGGCGTTGTTGGCGTGCATGGTGGTTAGGCAGAGATGGCCTGTCTCGGCGAAGGCGATGGCATGGTCCATAGTCTCTCGGGTACGCACCTCGCCGATCAAAATGACATCTGGCGCCTGGCGTAAGGTATTTTGCAATGCCGATTGAAAACTATGCGTATCGACGCCGACCTCGCGCTGCGTGATAATGCATTTACCGTGTTCATGGATAAATTCGATCGGATCTTCGACGGTAATGATATGTCCACCACCATAGGTATTGCGATAACCCATCATCGCCGCCAGGGTACTCGATTTTCCACTACCCGTGGCGCCGACCATGATGACTAGACCTCGTTTGGCTAGTGCAAAGTCTTTCACCGAGTCGGGGATGCGTAACTCCTCCAAGCTAGGGATAATGGTCTTAATGCGACGCAAGACCACACCCATTTGGTTTTTTTGCTTAAATACATTGACGCGGAAACGACCCTCTTCTTCGTGGGCCAAGGCAAAATTACACTCCAGAGTGGATTCAAACTCATCGCGTTGATTGCGGTCCATCAAGTTGTATGCAAGCTGGTGAACCTGTTTTCCAGAGAGTCTTTGCTCAGCAACGTGCCTGATCTCGCCGTGGACCTTCATACTGGGTTCAAGCCCGGCGGTCAGAAACAGGTCTGACGCATCGAGTTGAATCATTTGATTCAACAGGGAATGGAAATCTTCGATGACCTTCTGGAAGTCTTCAAACATAGGCAGTGCGCCACTCTTTTATTTTTATAGGTTGTAGGTAACTACTCACCCCAAAGTAATAAACGTAGCCTATTACCTTGTTGTAACTGCTCAGGCTGTTCCGGTAAAGCTTCAGATCAAGGCAAAAAATTGTGAATTTACACGTGTAAATGACCATTTTTGAACGCTGAGATGAAGCTTTACCGGGACTGCATGAGTAGTTAC
>JBGMRO010000511.1:0-3464 GCA_048061555.1 Thiohalomonadales bacterium
AGCACGACTGCGATGACGCTGAGCACGCCTATGACTCCCATCACGGCCTGCATATTATCCCGTAACCACTGGTCCATTCGATTCCCCTTCTTTTCATTAAAAGCTTATCTAAAAAGCATTAGTTAAAAATGCCCTATGATAACACCTGCAAAAATTAAGCAAAAAAGGTAAAAACAAAAGGTAAAGGACTGACTCAAACAGGTCTCGACCCGGTAAAGTTAATCCTGGTATTGGAGAAACTATGCGATACCGACATAAATTAACGCATCCTCCAATTCAACCCCGTATACTGATTGTAATAGTACCGTATCGTATGTCTATTATACTAGTATTTTTTTTCCACTTAGAATGATTACAGATAATAAGCTATTGTTTTATAGCGTCTTTTTATAAATCGTTTTTGCATTTGCGGCATTTTTCGGTTCAAATTTAAAACAACGAGCATAATGGGAGTCCGTTATGTGAAACTCTGGCGGGTATTTTTGCCTGCATTGCTGCCAGGCATCGGCACATCGGGGATTGAAATGACAACCGATGGGTGGCCGAATTGGCGAAGGCAACTCGCCACGTAAGCGGGTCAGTTCCTTACGTGCGTTACGATCCACATTTGGCACGGACGACAATAACGCCTGCGTATATGGATGAGAGGGCCGCTGCAAGACATCACTGACCTCACCGTACTCAACAATTTTACCCAAATACATCACTGCGACATTGTGGGCTAGATACTCGACCACGGAGAGATCATGGGTTATAAATAGAAACGACAAACGTAATTCTTGTTGTAGGGATTTTAATAGGTTGAGAATTTGCGCCTGTACGGACACATCTAAGGCACTTGTGGGTTCATCGCAAATAATTAGCCTCGGTTCAACCGCGAGCGCCCGCGCAATACAAATACGCTGTCGTTGCCCACCGGAAAATTCATGCGGATAACGAACCTTGATATCGGGTTTCATTCCGACCTGCATCAATAATGAGTCTATGCGTGCGGCCCGGTCTTCTTTATTCTGCCCTATGCCTTGCGCGATCATACCTTCTTCGATTATGTCGCCTATCATCATGCGAGGGTTCATTGACGCGTACGGGTCTTGGAAAATTATTTGGATGTCTCCCCGGTGCTTGCGCAAGTCCTGGTAGGACAACTGAGTCAAGTCTTGTGAACCTAATTGTACTTCGCCGTCGGTAGGTCGTATCAACTGCAAAATACCTTTGCCAACCGTCGTTTTTCCGCAGCCCGATTCACCCACTAGCGCCAGTGTCTCACCCTTAGGTATTTCTAAAGAGATGCCATCCACGGCCCTGACCTGGGCAACGACGCGTTTAAATAATCCCTTATGGACCGGGAAATGTACTTTTAAATTACGTACCTTCAATAGACCCTCGGCTCGGCGAGTCTGTTTCGATTTTGGAACATAAGATTTCGCTTGATGCGCAGCTTGATGATGGGTATCGCTCGTTGCCACATTTTTCGCGGATTCGCCATCACGCCCTGCCTCGTACAAGAGGCACCGGACACGCTGCTGATCATTTATCTCGATTTCCTGTGGCAGTGTTGATGAGCAAATATCTAATCGTTGTTCACAGCGCGGTTCAAAACGACAGCCCTCGAAGTCGATATTGAGTGATGGCACAAAACCCTCTATAACTGCCAGACGTCGGCCTCTTTTATGGCTATTCGGTAGCGAGTCGAATAATTTTTTTGCATAAGGGTGTTTCGGATCACTAAAAAAAGTGTCCGCGTCGGCCTGCTCCACAATCTGCCCGGCATACATCACCGCAACACTGTCTGCGACCTGCGATACCACTGATAAGTCGTGTGTAATTAACAGCACCGACATACCGGTATCAATTTGAATATCTTTGATGAGTTTTAATATTTGTGCTTGGATAGTGACATCCAAGGCGGTAGTCGGTTCATCAGCAATCAGCAGATCCGGTTTACCGGCCAAGGCCATGGCGATCATGATGCGCTGCTTCATGCCACCCGACAACTGGTGCGGATATTCGCGATAGCGTTGCCGCGCAGCAGGGATACCAACGGCATCCAGTAAGTCAATGGCGCGTTGATATACGGACGCATGTGGATCTTCGTTTAATGCTATCGCTTCATCTAGTTGTGCCCCGACACTCATTACCGGGTTCAAGCTCGTCATCGGCTCCTGAAATATCATCGCCATGCGACGACCCCGTATGGCCCGCATCTCGTACTCAGGCAACTGTAAGATATCGCGGCCATCCAACAGGATCTTACCTTCGACAATTTTACCCGCAGGTTCTGGTACCAGACGCATAATGGACAGAGAGGTCATCGATTTACCGCAGCCCGACTCACCCAATAACGCAAACGTCTCGCCGGGCTTGATCTTAAAACTGACCCCGTCTACCGCGCGTGCCGGCCGGCCATCGCTATCAAACCAAGTTTTAACATTCTGTAGTTCTAATAAAGAGGGTTCTGTGGATACATTTACGGCTTTTTCATTGCCTGCTTCGGCCATTTCATTTGTTTCATTGTCCATATTATTTAGACCGTGTCAGGCGAGGATCAAACGCATCTCGCACCGCATCTGAAAAAAGGTTGGCCGCCAATACCAATACAAACATAAAAATAAACGCCGCCACCAAAGACCACCAAACGGCAGGTTCGCGCGCCATCTCCAGACGTGCGCTATTGATCATATTGCCCCAACTTATCATACTGGGGTCTACACCGACCCCTACGTAAGACAGTACCGCCTCCGCTAAAACGAGACCACTAAAATCCAGCACGATGGCGATCAATACGATGTGCATCACATTGGGAAGTATATGGCGCAGTATAATTTTAAATTTACTCACACCAAACGCGGTCGCGGCGTGTATATAGTCCATTTCGGATAGCTTTAAGGTCTCGCCACGCAACATGCGACACAGCCCCGTCCAACTGGTTATACCTAGAATAATAGTTAAAAATAATAAGCGCAGGTCCGCGCGCTCCGTTACGGTTTCAAACAACTGTGGATTATTATCCATATACACTTGCAGTGTTAGGATGGCCGCCGCTATCAATAATACCCCCGGAATAGAACTCAAGGTGGTATATAAATACTGTATGACGTCATCGACTCGACCTCGATAGTAACCTGCCATGATGCCTAGCAAAATCGCGAAGGGTAACATGACCAATGTCGTCAAAGTCCCTATGACTAATCCGGTCCTAACGCCCTTAATGGCCAAATAGAGAACATCTTGGCCAATTTTATCGGTTCCCAGCACATGGTATTGTGGGCCAAGATTAGCGATCGCAAAAAACATAAACAGTATCACAAATCCGGTTATCAACATGGCTCGCCACGGGATATCCGTCACGCCTGAAAGAATCTGTGTAAACGCCGTTTGTAGACTAACCGTACTTCGTTTGCTCGTATCCAACGCCAATAATACCAGCAGTGTAAATACCAGGATCGCCGCCTCCAGCAAAGATA
>JBGMRO010000512.1:0-3452 GCA_048061555.1 Thiohalomonadales bacterium
ATATATTAGGCGCATTATCTGAACCAGAATCAACCCACAGGTTCTGCTGAAGAGCAAAAATTAATATGCGCTTGTCTTTTAGACAGAAATATTGCAACGTAGTATTGCAACGTAGTATTGCAACGTAGTATCGCAACGTAGTATCGCAACGTAGCAAGACTTACCTAGGCGATTCACCAAAATAGCGTTTAAATTGTAGATGAAGCTCACTATTGTAGAGAAAATATCCGACATTGCCGCAGCACAATGGAACGCCTTGTCCAATCCACTCTCTCCATTTATCCGCCATGAATTTTTATGCGCGATGGAGACCCATCACTGCGTCGGCGAGCACAGTGGCTGGATTCCTCATCACGTAGCACTCTACGCCGAGAACGATGAATTATTAGCTGCGGCCCCCATGTATCTGAAATACAATTCCTATGGTGAATTCGTTTTTGATTGGAGCTGGGCCGATGCTTATCGATGCTCTGGGCTGCATTATTATCCCAAGCTAGTCATGGCATCTCCTTATTCACCCGTGCCGGGGGCGAGAATATTATTGCGCGACCACAACGACAACAACAGTCGTGAAATAATTGTCAAGACAATTAAAGAACTGGCAGATAAACTCAAGCTCTCATCGATTCATTGCCTGTTCGGTCCGCATGACGATCATAAGGTTATGTTACAGCAAGGTTTTGCACTGAGGCATAGTTATCAATTTCACTGGCACAATCACAACTACAAAGATTTTGACGACTTCCTTCAGTATATACGCAGTAGAAAACGGAAAAATATACGCCGAGAGCGCGAAAAAATTGCCGCATCCGGGATACGTTTTGAAGTCCGTTTTGGCCAAGACATCACCGAGTCGCAGTGGCGACAATTTCATTTACATTATTGCTCTACATTCGATCGCTTAGGCGGTTATCCCTCTTTCACATTGGAATTCTTTCAAACAATTGCGGCAAGCATGGGCGATCAAGTCATGTTGGTGGCCGCCTACCTCGGACAACGTCAGGTAGCCAGTGCGTTTTGCTTGCAAGACCAAGACTCGCTCTATGGACGTCACTGGGGTTGCGACGACAGTTTTGATGGCCTGCATTTTGAAACCTGTTATTATCAGGGTATAGAACATTGTATTGCCCGTGGCCTGTCTCGATTCGAACCTGGGGTACAGGGTGAACACAAGATTAGTCGCGGATTTCTGCCCAGCATGACCTATTCGGCCCACTATATTCATCATCCCGAATTCCGCGAGATTATAAATGGATTTCTTCAGCAGGAAGAAAGACAAATAAAACAGTATTTTCGACTATTAGAACAGCGCAGTCCGTTTAAAACGGATTAAATTAATTCCTAGCAAGGTAGTTGGCATGCACGGTACAGCGCCCTTCTGGATAATAGCGAACGATCCAGATACCCATTTCCCCGATAGCGAACTGGCACTCAAGGAACCCGATGGACTGCTGGCCGTGGGCGGTGACTTATCACCAGAACGCCTAGAATCTGCCTATAAAAGCGGCATATTCCCGTGGTACAATCACGATCAGCCCATCCTATGGTGGTCACCCAATCCACGTGCAGTGCTCTTTCCAGACAAGCTGCATCTCTCTAAAAGCCTACAAAAAGTATTAAATAAAAAAAAATTTGAGCTCAGTTTTGATGTGGCATTTGACCGGGTGATCGAGGCCTGTAGCCAACCCAGGGGACAGGAGTCTAGCACCTGGATCACAAGCGAAATGCACCAGGCCTATAATAGTATGCACCGACGTGGGCACGCCCATTCTGTGGAGGCATGGCAAAACGGCAAACTCGTCGGCGGCCTATATGGGTTGGCATTTGGTAAGGTATTTTTTGGCGAATCTATGTTTAGTTTAGCCCCCAATGCGTCGAAAGTGGCCTTCGCACACCTCGTAGAACATTTACTGAGTTGGGGCTTTACTCTGGTTGACTGCCAGATTAGTTCCGCACACTTATCTCAATTTGGCGCAGAAAATATATCTCGCAAAGAATTTACTATCATGCTACAAAAAGATTGCATAGATACCAAGACTTGTTGGCAAATAGCACAATAGCCTAATACGGTCTTCGACTCATACAATGACGAGTGCCGCCCACGGTCGACCCTAAAAATCGGTTTGTTTATGGAACATGATGAAAAAACACCCCATCGATTCTGTTTTACTGTACGCCAGTGATAGCTTACCGTGCCCTTATTTACCTGACTTAGACGCGGTCACCGCGTTTGTCGATCCCAAAATGGCGATGTCCACCGAGCTGTATGGTGTGTTATTGTCCGTGGGTTTCAGGCGTAGCGGTAATCAAATTTATAGACCACACTGCGACCAATGTAATCAATGTCTACCGGTTCGATTGTCGGTTACGGATTTCTATCCGAATCGCAGCCAACGTCGTAACCTCAAAATGCACAGCGATACCGTCGTCATTGCGAAACAAGCGAAGTTTGAAGCGTTGCACCTCGATTTGTATAACAAATATCTGGCCCACCGCCATAGTGATAGCGATATGGGTAATGCGGTCGAGCAGGAATATATGTCATTTTTGACTAGCGACTGGTGTGATACACATTTTTTTGAATTTTATCACCAGCGGCAACTTATTGCGGTAACCGTCGCAGACGTTTTACCCGAAGGCCTGTCGGCGGTCTATACTTTCTTTGATCCAGACTTTGCCCATTTAAGTCCCGGCCAATATGCCATACTCTGGTTACTCAATGAAAGTCGCAGAAGAAGTCTACAGTGGCTCTACTTAGGTTACTGGGTGCCAAATTGCGATAAAATGTCCTACAAGTCTAACTACCGACCTTTACATATTTTACTATTTCAAGATTGGAAAATCTTTCCCCGCGACAAAATCTTACCCTATTGATTTAACGGGTAATTATTCAATAGGTCGTGTCAATTTTATGACGACCGAGGTAATTATCACTCAAGAACCCTCCCCCTAGGACGATAACTATCTCGTACATAATATAATCTGGCGACGCTACATTTCGCCTAGGATGGTTCTCGGGGACGGACCCCAGTCATAATTTAATAGGCAATCAAAGGGGTCCTTCAATGCTTAACCAAATTTACAGCGTCGCCAAAGATTTCGAATACGAGCATGGGTTCTGCCCGAATATCTTATATATGAATTACCCACAATTAGAGTGCCTAAAACAACAACTCGAAGACCCGAATGATTTTAATGCGATTTTAGTCTTCATGGGCATGGAATTAATTATTGAGCAGGAAGTGGCAATGCCCTGTGTGGCATGGTCAAAGTCACCGTGGAAAGAGGCCGTGCATTTTTAAATTCGCAATGACTTGTCGCCTCGCCTAGATTCTGCTAGGCGGGGCTGGGCAATGACGATCAACTCAAAATCCCCCTCTGATTACCCTCAGCCTCCTTTTTCCTTTGTAAATCCCGGTAAATTAGTGCATCATGCCCGCCTAGCTGTGCAA
>JBGMRO010000513.1:0-3450 GCA_048061555.1 Thiohalomonadales bacterium
TTTGAATATACGTAAACTCCGCAGTATCAAGGATTCTAAAAACTCGCTGGTATCCTTTTTGTATTTTACCGGAATTCGTAACTTAACCGCGGCGCTTGGCGCATTTTCTTGATTCCATCGCAGATCAAAAAATGCCCGTTTAGCCTACGGGTGAAGCTAGGATTAATTTGAAGCCACTGCGAAGCCAATATCCTGCATCCACATCAAATGCCAGTGGGAACGAGTCTACCGGAATGGTGTTAAATCGAATAAGGCATACGAACATCGGGCGAATCTGGCGGGAAATCTTTGCTGTTGCGACTGACTAGAAGCGCGCTCTCACTTTTGGCGCTTGCCCATATAATAGCGTCTGGCAAACGCATTCGTGTTTGGCGCCGAATGGCGACCGCACGTTCCGCAACGTCCGGATTAACGGGAATCTGAACAAACCGGGAAAGAAACGCTTTAACGATTGAGTCTTCCTCCTCGGCAACTCCCACCATCACTTCCATCCAGGTTATCACGCTTATCATTACGGTTTCGTAACAATCGATTTCTTCCTTAGCCGCTTTTACACCATTGAGATAATCAATTAGGATATGGGTATCCAGCACTGCATTCATTCATCCCATTCCTTACGTAACCGTTTCTGATAGTGAAGGCCATTTTCAACCCGTTTCTTCCATAAACCAAATGCAGCCTCACCATTATCGGGTTGATGAAGTTGCAAATAAGCGGCTACCGCGCGACGCATCAACTCGGCGCGGGAAAGCCCCTCTTTCTCGCTCAAAGCCTTGAGCGCTTCAATTTGCTGCTCGGGTAATTCCACAATAGTTCTCATTTAGCGTACCCACATTTTGATATATGATGACGTTATTATTTATCATGCAGACGCCTGTATCAGATAAATTTACCGTGTGGCTAAATCTAAGTCGCTTAGCTAATAAGTTTCTATTATTTTTCTCGCACTTAGTGTCTAAACGAATCCACATTCATCTTTTTGTGCGCGACCAAGGATGAGCAGAAATCGCTTAGACCATGCAATTAATTGCGGGGCGCACCGCACAAGTATTAAAAGAACTCACGATTGCTTATACGAGTGATTTGGTGGGGAAAATAGTCAGTTTAAGCTAAAATAACACCCCGATTCTGAAAAATATTGGCGATTAATCATAATCTTACGTCGGTCCGACCCCAATGTCCGCATGTCCCTTTAAATCAATCAGTTACCTTAACTTACATCTATCGTAGGCCAACAAAATTCATTGAAAGCCGGGGGCAACAGCACAAGTGCTATAGATTGCGCACGGTATTTCGCCTCGGGAGTTGTTAAAATAATAGGGGCACCCGAATGCCGGATATTTAGCTATCGCGATTTTCATATTCGCGACGACAATAAGAACTTTGACCTCCTTTCCTCTCACTTCCCAGAATATGGGGAAGTTGTGAATGGGTTTGCAGGTGTAATATTATTTATAAACCTGCTATAATTACGGTATGGTTAAGCGAAGGAAGAATTCGAAGAAAACCAGCAAGTTAAAAAAAATTGTAGATGAAAGGCACTATATTGACCTAAAAAAAGGTGAATTGCTTCAATTACAGGTCTGGGAAGACGACAGCCATAATGTAGTGAAATATGATTTGGTTTATATTAATCCGTTAATTTATGCGGGTGATAATGGTCGTGTTTTAGCATACGACAATAATCATGATATTCACCATAAGCATTATTTCGGAGAGTTTATAGAAGTAGACTTTGAAAGTTACGAAGACCAACTAAAAGAATTTGAGAAAGAATACAAAGCATTAAAAAAAAGTTTCAAACATGATTTTACGGGGTAAAATTGATGAAAACACTTAAAGCAGGCACAACGAAAGATTTTTTTGCAAGCGCACGTGAAACCGCTCGTGAAATTGATGAAAATAAAGAAGTCACTCAGAAAGATATTGTTTGGATCGAACCAGACACGATGCTTGAGTTATTAAAAATTAATACAACGGATGTCATCAAGACAATACGCAAAGCATCACGCATCACGTATGCAGAACTTGAAAAAAACACAGGACGTTCACGAGCATCACTTAATAAAGATATTCGTATATTAGAACAAGTTGGTATTGTACGGGTTCAATCAGAAAAAAATCCCGGGCATGGTAGGCATAAAGTTGTTGAAATGGTATCAGTCACTCCTCTGGAGTTCAAAGCGGTCATTTAGCCTCTGCAAAAGAATGCGCACCTATACATAAGGGTGATTTTTCGTTTTAGTAACACTGATAGTAACTCCTTAAAGCTTTTAGATTTATTTAATGTCGTTAATTTAGTGGGTTGCGGACTAGGGGACGTTGTTAACTAGGCGAAATTACTATTCTGCCATTTTAGTATTTTTGACACTGCCGATATTGATACGCTAGTATAACGGGCGATGTCAAATAAAGGGCGCCATACTTTTCAATCAATCTGGGCAATACTTATTTATTCCAACCAGTCAACAACGTCCCCTACCCTTCGAATTCGCCATTCCATCATTGGACTTTAATTATTGCTCATCCCAGGCGCACGAAAGTGCTTTAGCCACGTCATGCAGTCGCTTGTCCCGTGTCCACAGTTCGCTTGTATCTTCCAGTGCTACCGACGCCAATAAATGGATATCAATATAGCCTATCCCTTTCCCCATTAGTGCATGCTGCGCTATAAAAAACCGCGCTTCGGAATCGGTCGCAACCGTCGCTTGAGGCAACGCCCCCAGTAAACGGAGCAGTTCACCCCGATTCGCCAGATTGCCACAGGCCAACTCGCCCAGAACGTAGGGATGCATCAGCACTCGATTATCATTGAGTAGATTTGCCAACGCCTCGTCATGACTTCGAAAATGATCAATCCAGACCGAGGTATCGACCAGAATCATTCCGTATCCGATTGACGGCGGCTTATTTTGCTCAGTTGTGGCTCACTTGCACCCAGCTTTGCCAGACGTCGGGCACTCTCACGCTCGATCAAGGCACGCAGCCCCTCCCGCACCAGCGCCACTTTTTCGGTTATATGACTCACCCGTTGCGCTTCAGCCAGCAAATCATCATCAATATTTAGGGTCGTACGCATTATTCACCTCGATTGTATGATCACACAACACCATAATATACATCACTTGATGCCCATTATCATGCCTTAAGAGCGAAAATAGTATCAGAGTTAAACCTAATAGATCAGTTGAATCGTACCCATAAAAAGGGGTATGCCATAACAAGGGCGACTAAAGTGCTGAAATTAAACATAAATAGTGGTCAGGTATTGATTAGCTGTTGCTAATCAATAAATGCGAGACTAGGATTGTATTGTTGCATTAACGACGCATTAGATGAGCACCCGCTTCTGGTCGTTACCAACAGATAGAGCCTATAACAGCGTCGCTGCGAGACCCAAGTTTATGCGACGCAGCAAATAAAAAACACCGCGTCCTCCTGGTTCGCGGT
>JBGMRO010000514.1:0-3423 GCA_048061555.1 Thiohalomonadales bacterium
GCACCAGATGCTCAGTGGATTTCGGTTAAAATATTCAATGATTCAGGTTTGGCCTCACTAAGTGCGGTACATGAGGGTTTTCAATGGCTGCTCGATCCCGATGGTGATCCGACTACCGATGACGCCCCCGATGTCGTCAATAATTCTTGGGGTATAGCCGGTAGTGTAGGAACTTGCGATAACGAGTTTAAAAATGACGTCGAGATGCTAAAAAGTGCAGAGATCGCGGTGGTATTTTCAGCAGGAAATTCCGGTCCTGCAGCGGCTACCAGTTTGAGTCCGGCTAATTACGTAGATACCGTTGCCGTGGGCGCAGTGGATCAATATTCGAACGTCGCTTATTTTAGCAGCCGTGGACCATCTGCCTGCGAAGATAATTTATTTCCAGATGTCGTCGCACCAGGCGTAAACATAAAGACCAGCAGTCGAACCTATGGCGGCGCCATACCCAATTCATATGCGTATGTGAGTGGTACATCATTTTCAGCACCTCACGTAGCGGCTACGATGGCCCTAATAAAAAGTGCACTACCGAGTGTCACTGTCAACGAGCTCACGACTGTTGTGCGTTCATCGGCAGTCGATATTTTTCCTACAGGGCCAGATACCGAGGCAGGCTACGGATTGTTAGATGCGCAGGCCGCCTATTTTCAGTTGCCTATTGATACCGATGGTGATGGTGTTTACGATGGTCAGGATAATTGTATATTAATGAGAAACATTAATCAGAATGATAGTGATGGGGATGGTTACGGAAATTTTTGCGACGCCGATCTAAATGGGGACGAGGTAATCGATTTTGTCGACTATGCTATTTTCGGCTCACATTATAATACCACTCGTGCGGACCCTGCTTATAATCCGGCTGCCGATTTTGATAGTAACGGAAGTATAAATTTTTTGGATTATTCTATATTTGGATCGATGTATATGAAGGTCCCTGGGCCTTCCGCACGAGTTCCTTAAAGAGTTTACATTGGAAATGGATGGGGTTTCTAGTCGCTCGACCATGCCAATATAGTAATTAGCCGGGTTAGTCGGTATATGATCATATGAAAAGAAAATTTTTACTTATTATTATTATTTCAGCTGCACAATTGTTGTTAGCTTGCAGTAGTCAACAAACTAAGGTCGAACCAGATATCTCTGAGATCGAGGGAAAGCTAGGCATAGAAATTCTCTCGCTGCGTCTGACATCTGCAAACTACATGCTTGATTTTCGCTATCGAATAAAAGATGTAGAAAAGGCGACGCCCTTTCTGGAGCGTAAATTGAAGCCGCATGTCATCGTAGAGCGTTCAGGTAGGAAGTTGCTTATACCGGTTTCAGGGAAACTAGGACCATTAAGAACATCACCAAAATTTGTAAAAGTGAATAAAAATTATTTTGTTTTTTTTGCTAATCCAGGCCGCGACGTAAAATCAGGCGATAAAGTGACCGTCGTCATTGGTGAGGCTAAATTGGAACACCTAGTAGTAGAATAAGGTATAACCTATACAAGGAAAGCGGGTTGTTTATTTTTTTAGGCGAAGCGCTCAGGGAAGCATTATAATCGCCTAATTTAATTGCGATAAATTAGTAGACAATTAGCACGCAGCTTACGTGTCGACTTAAAGCTAGTAAATATAAAGGTAACATAATGAAAACAACTTTATTTCTTCTTATCGGATTTTTCTTTACCACGCCAGCAATGGCGGTAACTGCTTGGGCGCCGACTAACCCCAATGGTGATGTCAATTTTGTATTAACGAACTTTAATTCAGCTACCGGTGGTATTCTGGCCTTGTTTGATGATCAGAATCAAAATTTTACCTCGGCAGGGCTTATGCTCAATGTGAATGATACGGTTAGCTTTACCCAAACCGGCTCTGGTTATACGGCCGCAAATAGAGCAGGCAATACAACTTTTTTGTCAGATACCTATAATTTCATTTTAGGAATGTCTTTAGACGCCGGTAATACCTGGGTAACCGATAGCTTTTCCCTAGGGCTGCCTGGCGCTAATGCGTATTTCACCTTTTTTGATAATGCCGGGCAGACATTAATGTTTGATGTGGCGGCGGTACCTTTACAGCCCGTGCCCTTACCTGCCGCGTTTTGGCTATTTGCGACTGGTTTGTTGGGTTTAATCGCATACACACGTCGTAAAACTAAGCCTCTAGTCCATGCTTGTTCTCCGCAATACGCATAGTTGTTATAGTATATTTTATAGATGGATCTATTATTGTAAAACGTGGCGGCCTTTTAGAGGGCCGCTACATAGAAATAACCTCATTTTTTCACTCCCTTTAAACAAATCTAAATAATATCCTACAAATCTATTCAAGTTTTTGTAGGGTGGGCACATCTTTTCGTGCCCACATGCCAATCTAGATATCAACACCAAAATATTAACATCATCTCTAGTTCGGTCTTAAAGTTAGCTAATATTATGGGGCGGCTGAGCTGCGAGATGGGTAAGCAAAAGACATGTCGGAATTGTTTACAGTCTTCCCGGCTGCGAAAATATTAATCTGTATGTTGCTGATATAACGATCAAAAACAAAGTGGCATAAATCGTGCTTAGTTACTAACAAAATGTTAACAAAGTGATAATAAGTGTAAAAGTGAAAGTTGCATAAACCCGTTTCTAAGGGACAGTTTGTAGGCCTTTGTTGGCGAAAAAGACGGAATACGACGGGAAGGAAAGGTAAAGAAAATAAACCGCTATTTAAGGCGGTGTCTAAATTTAATCGCTTAATAGGAAGAGCAATATGAAACGTATATTATTTTTACTTATCGGATTGAGCTTAAATGCTAATGTAATGGCCGGCTCCATATGGGCACCAAATTCTACTAGTGCGGATTCCAATTTTCTTACTTTCAGTAAATTTGACGCTGGTATACTCGGACTGTTTGATGCTAAGAACCTAGATTTCTCCATGCCAGGACTTATGCTAAATAATTTTGACACGGTAGATTTTGCACAGACAGCATCAGGTTCTACTATCTCAAACGGAGCAGGCGATACGTCTTTTCTTTCCGGTACCGGTAATTTTATTCTGGGTATGTCCTTTGACCAAGGCGCTAGCTGGGTCAGTGATTTCGTGTCGGTAGAATTTCTTGCAAATGAGACCTATGCGGCATTCTTCGGGGACAACAACATTTATGGCGTATCATTTATCAATGACGTGATGGCCGTAGATCATACGCATACGATGGCAGTTCCAGAGCCTGCAATCTTGTGGTTGTTTTCTATAGGTCTGTTTTTGGTATGGCTTGGATATTCACGTCGCAAGCCCGACGCTAGTATTCCCACCGCACATATTTCCCCTTCATAAAGTTATTCTGTATACGGTGTAATTATTCATCGCATCTACTCACCCCCAACAGCGTTTCATGTGGGCACAAAAAACGTGCCCACCCTACCATTTAACTCAACCT
>JBGMRO010000515.1:0-3421 GCA_048061555.1 Thiohalomonadales bacterium
GTTCTTCCTCGATAATCTGGAAATTCAGCTGATCATCTTTGACACTAATAATGATATGACCACCGTGGATTAGACGCCCAAACAATAATTCTTCCGCCAGTGGTTTCTTGATATTTTCCTGGATGACTCGCGCCATCGGTCGCGCACCCATTTTCTCGTCATAACCTTTAACGGCCAACCATTCACGGGCATCAGGCTCGATAGAAAGTGTGACTTTTTTATCTTCCAACTTGGCTTCCAGTTCATATAGAAATTTATCCACCACGTGACCGATAGTGGCCTGATCCAATGGTACAAATTGAATAATTGAATCTAATCGATTGCGGAACTCTGGCGTAAAAATTCGTTTTATTGCCTCTGAATTGTCGTTTGAATTATCCTGTTCAACAAAACCTATGCTAGACCGTGACATCTGCTCGGCACCTGCATTGGTGGTCATGACCAAGACGACGTTACGAAAATCGGCCTTGCGCCCATTGGTATCGGTCAAACTGCCATGATCCATCACCTGCAACAAAAGGTTAAAGACGTCAGAGTGCGCCTTTTCGATTTCATCCAACAATACCACCGAATAGGGGTGCTTATTAATATGCTCGGTCAATAAACCACCTTGGTCAAAACCGACGTAACCCGGCGGGGCACCAATGAGTCGCGAGACCGTATGGCGTTCCATATATTCGGACATATCCAAACGTATCAACTCTACGCCCATAATCTTGGCTAGTTGACGTGTGACCTCGGTCTTACCAACGCCCGTGGGGCCCGCAAACAAAAAAGATCCGATCGGTTTTTGATCATTCCCCAAACCCGCGCGGGACATCTTGATTGCCGTAGACAAAGTCGTAATTGCCTCGTCTTGACCATAGACCACCAGCTTTAAATTTCGCTCCAGGCTCTTCAGCCCTTGTTTATCCGACGAGGATACTCGCTTGGGTGGTATGCGTGCCATTTTCGCGATTATTTCCTCGATATCTCTAGTACCAATGGTCTTCTTACGTTTTGAGGCGACCAATAATCGCTGTGATGCACCGGCTTCATCGATAACATCGATCGCCTTGTCGGGCAATTGGCGCTCAGGTAGATAACGCTCGGCTAGTTCGGCTGCCAAACGTAATGCTTGGCGCGTAAAACGCACTTCATGGTGAGACTCAAAACGCGGTTTTAAACCGTCCAGAATTTGCACGGTTTCTTCTACGGTCGGTTCGGGCACGTCGATTTTTTGGAATCGTCTAGCCAAGGCCCGATCCTTCTCAAATATTCCGCGATATTCGGAATACGTGGTGGCCCCTATACATTTTAAATCACCGTTGGCCAGCACCGGTTTAATCAAGTTTGATGCGTCCATGGCCCCACCGGAAGCCGCACCTGCACCAATAATGGTATGTATTTCGTCGATAAACAGGATCGCCCCTGGCTCGTTTTTTAACTGCGTCAAGACAGATTTAAGGCGTTTTTCAAAGTCACCCCGATATTTCGTGCCGGCCAATAATGCACCTAAATCCAGCGAATAGATCACCGCATTCGCCAATATCTCGGGTACCTCGCCATCGACTATTTGTTTAGCCAAACCTTCTGCTAAGGCGGTCTTACCCACCCCGGCTTCACCCACATACAGCGGATTATTTTTTCTACGTCTGCAGAGAATTTGTAAGGTTCGTTCAATCTCGAGTTTGCGACCGATGAGCGGATCTATTTTTCCTTGCATGGCCAGATTGTTTAGATTAGTGGTAAAACTATCCAAAGGGCTCTTGGCAGGTTGTCCGTCGGCTTCGATATCATCGTCGACGGCAGTACCCACGTCCGCTTGATCATCGACCTTAGAAATACCGTGAGATATATAATTGACCACATCGAGCCGGGCAATGCTCTGTTTGCCCAAAAAATATACCGCCTGTGATTCTTGCTCACTAAA
Organism: Thiohalomonadales bacterium; assembly: GCA_048061555.1. Lineage (GTDB taxonomy): Bacteria > Pseudomonadota > Gammaproteobacteria > SZUA-152 > SZUA-152 > JBGMRO01. The sequence goes on from JBGMRO010000515.1 coordinate 1,913, forward strand.
GATGGCAACCAATACATTTGCACCGGTGACTTCTTTTTTACCAGACGATTGCACTTGAAATACGGCACGTTGCAGCACACGTTGAAAGCCTAGTGTAGGCTCGATCTCCCGATCATCCTGTTCAGGCAGTAATGGCGTGGTTTCATCCAAAAATTTGTTTAGATCGCGCTGCAACTCATCGGTATCTGCACCGCAAGCACGTAAGGCTCCCTTACTGGTGGGATTTTCTATTAGTGCTAATAGAAGATGTTCCACCGTCATAAATTCATGCCGTTTGTCTCTCGCCTCCTTAAAGGCTCGATTTAACGTCAGTTCTAATTCCTCGCTTAACATAGTAAACCTCTCGCATTAAAGACCGACCTGCAGACCCGAGTAGGACTCCGTTTCCTTAACTCATTAGGCCGTCTCCATTGTACAAAGCAAAGGATGATTATTACTCCGGGAGTAATCATTCACTTGCGCGACTTTTGTTTCAGCAATTTCCCTATTAAATATCCCACATAGTCCACGTCCTTCGGTATGTACGTGTAACATAATGTGCATGGCTTTTTCTCGTTCCATGCGGAAATATCTTTCCAGAACGTGAACCACGAATTCCATAGGAGTAAAATCGTCATTTATCAGCACAACTTTATACATTGGAGGTTTTTTTAATTTTGGTTTCGCCTCTTGAACGGCTATACCGGAATCAAAATCACCAAGGTCACCATCTGAATTATCGTCAGAACTCATACACTTAACTTGAAAATCTTTTCTTATTAAGCCCTTGCCAAAACTATTCTGACCCTTTTCATAATTCATAATTCAGACCACTCTCGATATTTTTTTCAAATAATGCCTAGGCATACGCCCCTGTCTATGCTTAGGATTGACACTAGGTCACTAATTAACCGACAGTTAAATAACGAAATCAATTATTTAACACACGACTTTCTCGTATTCTAGCGATGTAGTTGAAACAAGAATACGACGCAGCACTGTTCTTTAGGAGCGGCCTCTAAAAAAGCGTACTGGCTAAAGTCTGTACGATAAAAAAAAGATGCTTGTCTGTAACGTCATTTTGGTGGCAGACGTTCCCTCTAACAATACAAATAGCAATAGTATACGCCCAAGGCATGTTAAGGACATTAGTATGTACTAGCATATCCGCTACAACGTCGCCACACTCTTGTCTAATTTCGGTCAAATTGCCAATTATCGATACATTTTACCAGGCAGCATCTGACCGTCTTGGCGTTAACTAGTGCCCATCCACAAACGAGGATATTGGAGAAATAGACCGTTTGTGGTCGGGCTAACTAATGAACTACATTTCATCTATCATCGCCTGAGCAAATGCCGAGCACGAGAGCAACGTGCCACCTTCCATGAGACGTTCTAGATCATAGGTGACCTTCTTCGCCGCGATCGATGCCCCCATGGCCTTGATAATTAAATCTGCCGCTTCATTCCAACCTAGATGACGCAACATCATCTCTGCCGACAGGATTAATGAGCCAGGGTTGACCT
>JBGMRO010000516.1:0-3411 GCA_048061555.1 Thiohalomonadales bacterium
ACCGGTATTTGAGCATCTCAATGAAGAATATGATTACAATGTCTTACGTTGCGTGCTGGCGACGCTGCATCCTGATGATGTACTCAATAACTAGCTCGCGTCTCTGCGCAATTCTGTTTATTTTTGTGGCTTTGCCGACTAAAATGTTGCAAATACATCATTTAGACCTATAATGTTGATATACAACACGCGTGAGAACCCAATATGGCCCTGTTACAAGCCCAAGCAATGGATAACAATGCAGTTCTTTCTGAAGCGCTGCTGAATGCGAGCAAGGCATTAGGCATGACACAGGCCCAGGTAGGCACAGTGATAGGCAAGGACCGCACTTCGCTAAATCGCGGTCTTTCACCCAGTAGCAAAGCCGGTGAGCTGGCACTACTGTATATCCGCTGTTATCGCGGCCTGTACGTGCTCATTGGTGGAAAACCCGACGACATGAAACACTGGATGCGCACAAAAAATCGTCATACGGGCGGTATCCCAGCACAACAAGTGCAGTCCGTACAAGGGCTTAACCATGTACTTGAATATTTGGATGCCATGCGCGGAAAAATTTAATGGATATCTGGCAGGCGGTCAGGGAGACGATAACGCCCGAATACCTACAGCATCAATTGCTACGGGTGGTTGAAAGCCAGGAGCAGATAGCCACCAATAGTCTGGTCGATGATCTAGAAAAACAAGCCGCATTGGAAGACATGCTGGAGGCTTCAAAACCCACGATTGCCAGTGGCGGAGCTACCTTACATTACCTGTTACGCACACCCTTCCGTTATCCACCCCTACCGCATGGGTCTCGATTCGCCGCCAAACATGAACCCAGTTTGTATTATGGTTCCTGGTCAGAGGTGACCGCGTTTGCGGAGACCGCTTATTACCGCTTTCTGTTCTGGTATGGAATGAGTACCGCACCACCTTCGAAAAAACTCGTCAGCCAGCACACGATATTTTCCGTGCAGTACAAAACAAAGCGTGGGCTTAAACTACAAAACTCTCCGTTTAATCAATATCAAGCACTAATCACAGACCGGCTTAACTACGCGAATACTCAGAACTTAGGCCATGCAATGCGAGAACATGGTATTACTGCATTTGAATATCTTTCCGCGCGAGATAGTGACCACGGTATCAATGCGGCACTCTTCCATGCAAGTGCATTGGCGAGCACAGAACCTAACAAGCAACGTCAATGGATTTGCGAGACAAGCAACGATACGGTGAAATTTTATTCAGTCGCAGACCAGGCGACATATAGTTATTCACTCAATACTTTTTTGATAGAGGGTGAATTGCCAGGGCCCGCAATCTAAAATCCTCAACAAAAGCACCAAGAGGAAAACCTGTCTAAATATTTGGCAGCGACCATCGGTGCACCATCACATCTGCTGATAGACCGCTAATATTCATTTATACACCCCCATTGTAGATATGCTAATCACTTGCCCAATGCGATGGATTCCTTTAAATTGGCTGTTCATATTAACCCTACACTTGTTAAAGAGAGAATAAAAATGAAGCTGATACTTTTAGGCGCACCGGGTGCTGGCAAAGGCACCGTCGCAAAACTGCTCACCGAAATCGATGGCTCGGTACAAATATCCACCGGCGATATACTACGAGGCGCAGTTGCCGCGGGAACTGATTTAGGTAAAGAGGCACAGGGTTATATGAATCGTGGAGACCTGGTACCCGATGAATTGATTATGGGTATCATGGGAGACCGTTTACAAGAGCCCGATTGCGACAAAGGTTTTTTACTGGATGGTTTTCCACGCACGATTCCGCAAGCAGAAGCCCTGAAAGCGTTGCTCGTCAAACTGAATATCGAATTAGATATGGCAGTCAATATCGATGTGGCCAAAGATGTCATCTTAGACCGCCTCTCGACCCGTCGTACCTGCGCAAACTCAGATTGTCAGGCCATCTACAACGTCAAAAGCAATCCCCCCAAGGTTGAAGGTAAATGCGACAAATGTGGTACTGAGGTCATTCAGCGCGAAGACGAAACCGAAGAGGCCATTACTCACCGTCTAGAGACTTACAATGACAAGACTGCACCTCTGATCGGTTACTACGACAAAGAAGGTCTGTTAATCACCGTCGATGCGACCTCGAGCGACGCGGTTCTTGATGCGATTAAGGCACGTTTAAAATAAATTGAGTCCGTATATTATAGCGTGACGCTTCGCGGTTAGAGTCAAACAGGCCATCGGTGGATATGCATCACATATCCACCGTATTTACGAACCTAATGCTGGCGGCCGATCACCGATCAACGCCTGTTCATACCACTGTACAAATTGGTTGGCCGCCGCATCACCTTCTGGCGGCGCCCACAGCGCAAAATCCTTATCGGTCAACTTTTCATACGGCCCAGGTTTGCATTCAAACAACACGGTATTATCTGCGAGGGCAAAGAGGCAATGCCATTGGCCTGTAGGAATCTCGATTATTTGATTCTCACCACTCGCCTCCAATACGGTACGCTGCACAATCTTACCGTCATCATCAAATAACAGTATACCGACCTTGCCCTGCAAGATGACAAAAAGCTCCCAGCGATCGACACCGATATGCCGATGCGGACGAACATACGTACCCCTGTGCAAGGCATTGCAAAATCGCTGTACCGGGTCGGACAAATGCGGGTGCAAATTGTAATTGCAACGCAGTCGCGCCGATTCTCTAGCCTGGTCACAGAGACGTTCGAGATTTTTTTGATCGATTATTTTAGTTATCGGCATACACATAAAAATCGCATCCTTGTTGGGCTGACACAAGAGGCATATTGTGACCGAGAATCGTTAGCACCAAGCACGTTCTATAATTGGCATAAACGCTTATCCATCACACAGCTTAAAAGTAGGCGCTTAATTAACCTCACTAATAAAGTTATTTATTATGTCTAAGCTAGAGCTTCAAGCCACTAAGGTAATTTGTTAATAAAAAGAAAAAATTATATATTGACTTATCCATAGTCAGCAATAAGATCTACAACTCCTTCGAGATACATTGCTTCTTGAGATGACGTTCCTTCTCGTAAATATGCTGGAATTTTTTCCAAAAATTCGGCTTTAGAGCATGGCAGGAAATTCAGTAATGCTTCAAGCATCGCAGGCCTCAATAAACGTGCATCTTCATCCACATCAGACCGCTGCGCGTTAATAACCTCCCTATCGAACGCAATTAACCGATCTCGAAGCGGTATATCGTTGCACTCTAGGTCAATAGAGATAGCGGGCTCGAGTATTTCTTCTGGTTCAATACCTTGTGTCACTTCCTGCATATGTGTCTTTAGCGTATCCAGCTCTCGTACAATTGGCTGTATCTGTGCTTCAGGATTTTTAAACCAATCAGTAGACCATATGCGTCGTACAGTCCAACCGAGATTTTCAAGTATATCTTGAC
>JBGMRO010000517.1:0-3392 GCA_048061555.1 Thiohalomonadales bacterium
CGCTCTATTCAGAAATTGATGAAAGCGGGCGTTGTTCGTTTTGATAAAGATGCCGACTGGTATCTGGATATGGAATCCGAGTTGATGACGATCACGCCTGCCGGTCCTAAAGGTAAGCATGATGATTTCTTTGATGCGTTTTCGTATATCGGTCTAACCATCGATGATTACAACGAAGCGCAGTCACCGCAAGAAATCGAAGACGAGAAGTGGGAAGAGGACGTGCAAGTTTATATGGATCATGGCGCCAGTGTCGTGACGGGCTATTAAGGGGGAGTTATGGCGGAAAGAAAAAAACCAAAGCCAAAGCCTAAGTATTTAGGGCGCGGGGCTGCCGCAGCGGCGGGTAATGCGCTTGTAAAAACCAAGCAGAGGAACTGCAAGGCTATGGGTGGTAAATGGGTAGGCGGTAAATGCGTTTTCTAAAATTTACGCTTTACTGGCTGGCTGGTTAGGCTGAAATACCAAATGCTTAATTCCAGTATCCATATCGCCATTAATACATCGGGATCAATGATATATGCCAGGCCCACTATTGCTAGTTCATACACTCTACGTCTCATTTATATTCTATCGTCCATCTTTTCTAGAACCTTAATAATATGCCAACAATTGATCAAATACTAGAAAGCGATAACGTCGCTGAATTGCTGGACGATAGACAGCAAGCCACACTTGCGAATAAGGTCATTCACGGTTTTGATGCGGATAAGGATTCACGCTCCGAGTGGGAAGAACGTAACCGTGAGGCTATGGCGTTGGCGTTACAGGTCGTCAAACCTAAGTCGACCCCGTGGAAGGGCGCGAGTAACGTCAAGTTCCCGTTGATTACCATCGGTGCGATCCAGTTTAGTAGCCGCACCTATCCAGCCATGATTGCCGGGTCTGATATTGTTAAGTGTCGTACCTATGGTGAAGATCCGACCGGTGAGAAGGCTAAGCGCGCCAAACGTGTTGGCGACCATATGTCTTATCAGATATTGGAAGAGGACGAAGGATGGGAAGAAGAGTTTGACAAACTACTTATGTCTTTGCCGATTATGGGCTGCGGCTTTAAAAAGTCATATTTCGAGCCACTGCTGGGGCATAACCTATCAGTTAATGTGTTTCCTAAGCATCTTGTGGTTGATTATTTTGCTCGTTCACTAGAACAGGCGGAACGGGTTACTCATATCCTCGAATACTACAAAAACGAAATCATCGAAAAAATGCGTTCCGGGTATTACTTGGAGCACGAATTGGGTGAGGCAACCGCGCACACCGATGATGAGATAGACGAACGCCAAGGTACGCATGCGGTAGAAACCGGCTCGTCTCATCAAATTTTAGAACAACATACGTGGGAAGATTTGGACGATGACGGTTATGCCGAGCCGTATATTATTACGGTGCATAAAGACACGGGCAAGCTTTGCCGAATGGTGCCGCGCTTTACCCGTGAAGACATCCAAACGCACGGTGACCGTATTTCCAAAATTACCCCTATACATTATTTTACCAAATACACCTTTATTCCTGCGCCTGATGGTGGTTTTTATGACTTGGGTTTTGGGTCGTTATTGGGGCCGATTACCGAATCTATAAACACCCTGATAAACCAGCTTATTGATAGCGGTACCTTGAATAATATGCCAAGCGGGTTTATTGGTCGTGGTGCCCGCATGCAGGGTGGCGAATACCGGTTTAAGGGTGGCGAATTCAAACAGATCAACGCGACGGGCGACGATCTACGTAAATCGATTTTCATGCTGCCAACTAAAGAGCCGAGTGGCACGTTATTTCAATTACTGGGTTTGTTGATCGAGTACGGCGAACGGATCTCGGGCGTAACCGATATTATGGCGGGGCAAACGCCGGGACAGAATACGCCTGCGACCACTACGATGGCTGCCCTAGAGCAGGGTCAGAAAGTCTTTACTGGTATTCATAAGCGTGTTTATCGGGCCTTGCGTGAAGAGTTTAGAAAGCTCTACAAGCTGAATCGTGTGTATTTGAATCCTGATGACTACTCGCGAATGATTGATAGCGAAGAGCAACAGGTCTTTCAGCAGGATTACCTCGGTGACCCGACGGACATTAAGCCAACGGCTGATCCGAATGTATCCTCGTCACAAGAGCGTGTTGCTAAGGCCATGCTGGTTAAACAGAACGCATCGGCGGCTATGTCTCCGTTTAATGGTTATGAGGTCGAAAAACGCTTACTAGAAGCGGGTGAGGTTTCCAATATCGAGGCTATTTTGCCGGACCCAAAAGGCAAGAACGCTATAGAGCCGCAGCCTGATCCGCAAGTCGAAATTGAGTCGGCTAAGTTTCAGCGGGATGCCGAGCATAAAGCAGAAGAATTAAGAATTAAGGCCATGCTGGCGGATGCAGATATCGCGGTGAAGGAAACGCAGGCGATATTGAATCTTGCTAAAGCAGAGGCGCAGGAAGACGGTATACAGATGGGTTTGTATAAGCATGAGTTAGATTCATTTAAGGAAAGGCGCGAACAGTTAAAGGTGATTATTGATGCTAAAAATAAGCAGGCAGGAATGGGAGGAGTGGCGGGAGGGCCTAACAACAAAAATATTTCTTGATTACTGTAAGGCGCTTTCAGAGCGTGAAGGTGATTTTGCTAAGAAAGATTTTTTAGGTGGGGCTTTTCATAACCGCAACATGCTAGATGTCGCTGTGGTGTCAGGTAAGGCGATTGCATGGTCGGAGTTAGGTGAGATTAATTACGAAGAGATAGAGGTTTTTTATGAAAAAGAAAGAGAGTCCCATACGGACGAGCCAGCATGAATACTGCGGCAATGAGTCGGGTTTTTTCCCATTCGATTGCAAGGTTTTGGTCTTACCGGATTATATCGAAGAAACCAGCGAGGGCGGCATTGTCTTAAATAGCAATACGGTCGATCAGCATGATCTTGTGGTAACAGAGGGTTATTTGGTTGCTAGTGGTGGTGGTGCGGATGTTGGTGAGCTGGTATCGGGGGATCGTGTGGTTTGGGCGATGTACGCGGGACAGATGATCGACGGCGACGACGAAAAGCAGTACCGGTTGATTAATGACACTGATTTGGTTGCCTCTAGGGTGGTTGATGATGAATGAGACAGAGCGGCAGGAAGAAACTGGCGAAGTAGAGAACCATGAAGAAAATCTCGATACAAATGAAAATAACGATAATAACGAAAACAGCGGTGAAGAAAATCAGATAGAAGAACGCGCTTTTAAAATGGGCTGGGTACCCAAAGAAGACTTTAAAGGTAACCCTGATATGTGGCGGCCAGCGGCAGATTTTGTCGAACGTGGCGAAACTATGATCCCGTTTTTAAATCGGCGTATTCGTGGCCTCGAGCAACAGCAGGCCGACAAGGTTAAGGAGTTTAATAAGGATCTCGGTGATATG
>JBGMRO010000518.1:0-3390 GCA_048061555.1 Thiohalomonadales bacterium
GTTTTCTTTATTAATGACACATTACCATAGCCCAGCGATGCAGCGCAATGAGACCTTTAGCGACCCAGTCAAAGAATTATTAGCTAATGCCCAGGTAGGTAGAGTGCCCGTCCATAAACGAGGATATTTCTTCAAGATCGAGGCGCATCGAATTTTTAACGCGCAGCATATACTAATATGTGAGCATTTAAAAATTCGACGCAACGATGAGATTGGAGAAATAGACCGTTTATGGGCGGGTACTAGGTAATAAAGTGTGCAGGTCGGCCATCGTATCCAAAACCGCATCGGGATTATAGTCACGGATATCTTCACCATGATTATAACCATAACTCATGCAAAAAATTTTAAATCCTGCTGCCCGGGCGGCCCGCACATCGCTGACCGAATCTCCCAACATAAGAGACTCAGACGGCTCTACGGAAAAAAAGTTGGCCGCATGTAACAACGGTAACGGATCTGGTTTTTTCTTTGCTAGGGTATCTCCGCAAACAATGAGCTTGAAAACGTCATGTATGGCTAAATCTTGTAATAAAGGGAGGGTGAATTGCGAGGCCTTATTGGTTACGCAACCCAGTGCGTAGCCGGCGTTTTGCAAATAGTGCAAACCTTGTTTTACGCCAGGATAGAGGACACTGCGCCGACTGACATTATCTTTATACAAATCCAGAAAAATGGGTAAAGCGGTTGCGTATATCTCGCTATCGGGCTCCCCTTCGAGCTGCCCGACTAAGGCCCGTTTTACCAGACGCTCCACGCCGTTACCCACCCAATCTCGAACCCTTTCTTCGCCAACGACGGGTCTATCGAGCGCTTGTAACATCGCCCCAATACAAAAAGCCAAGTCCGGCACGCTATCCACTAGCGTGCCGTCTACATCGATCAGGATCATTTTCGGATTATACAACGACATCGCTAATAGAAATCAGGCCTTGGCTATCTCGGCCCGCATGGCGTCTATGGTGGTCTTGTAGTCGTCCGTATTGAATATCGCCGACCCGGCCACAAAGGTATCCGCCCCCGCTGCGGTGATTTCACGGATATTGTCTACCTTAACGCCTCCATCTACCTCCAGCCGGATATCGTAACCGCTGTCGTCTATAAGCTTACGCGCTTGGCGTAATTTATTCAGCGTCTCTGGAATAAACGACTGACCACCGAAACCAGGATTGACCGACATCAATAGAATCATATCGACTTTGTCCATGACATGCTGCAATGCATCTAGAGGCGTGGCGGGATTAAACACCAACCCCGATTTACAGCCGAGCTCACGCACCAGCGACAAACTACGATCTATATGATCGGAGCCTTCGGGATGGAAGGTAATATAGCTGGCGCCCGCCTTGGCGAAATCGGGGATAATGCGGTCTACCGGTTTCACCATCAAGTGGACGTCAATCGGAGCCGTAATTCCATGGCTACGCAAGGCCTCACACACGAGTGGCCCTATTGTCAGGTTCGGCACATAGTGGTTGTCCATGACGTCAAAATGGACAATATCCGCGCCGGATTCCAGCACTTTGGTCACTTCTTCACCTAATCTAGCGAAATCCGCCGATAATATCGAAGGCGCAATTAGAAAATCTGGCATAGTTTTGGCCTCTATTTCAATTTATTTATTCACATTGGCAGCCGCTAATAGCAACAACGGCCTACCGCCAAAAAACGAGAACCGCGAATTTTACCCTATTAAGGATAAGTTTGCAGCTATTTTCACAAAAACATGAGTGACCCACAGTGGAATTGTCGGCCAGAGAATTACGATTAAATTTAATCATTTCAGTATTTTAGTACCACCACACGAGATTTAAGCACTGCGATACTATGCCTAGTTACCTGAAAACAGCCATAAACCAAAAAATTTCTCGAGCATTAAGTCTTTGGATAATATTAATACTCGGTTTGTTTTATTGTTATGCACCCGCCTGGGGATTAGACCGGTATATAGAGAAACGCCAAGCACTACAATTGAGTAAACACATCAAGGTCGGAAAACCCATTCAACTACCGCTAGGTCAAGACGACTTCTTTGCGATCTACACCGAAGCGACGACCCCAAAATCTCGCGGTGGTGCGATCTTGGTTCATGGGCTGGGCGCCCACCCTGATTGGCCGCAAATGATCTCGCCGCTGCGGCGACAATTGCCGCGCTACGGATGGAATACTCTTTCAATACAAATAGGGACCGTACGAGATTACGCCTCTAGCAAGGATTATGAACGGCTATTTCAAGACAGTCACCGCAGAATTCGTTCAGCCATCGACTATTTCAAAAAGCGAGGCATTTACAATATTATCCTCATCGGCCATAGCTTAGGTGCCTCTATGGCGCTGACCTATATCAGCAATAGCCAAGAAAAATTTAGCGGAGTCATTGCGGTGGTGGGCGTATCGATGTATGACCTGGATAAGATTACAAAAAACTACCAGACTGCGAATACGATTGCTTCGATAAAAATTCCCGTGCTCGATATCTATGGCAGCCTGGACAATGTTGAAATTCAAAATTCAGCCCGATTACGACGCTTAGCCGCGCAAAAATCTGCCAACAAATTATTCAACCAACTCGAAATAAGTGGTGCCGATCATTTTTTTACCGGATTGGAGAAGAAATTACTAAAGAGGATTCGTGGCTGGGTCAACATACAGGCACCTAGTATGGAAATCGAACTAAAACGAAATGAGTAACCCCCACTAAAACTATTTTTGAGATTAATCTGCTGATTTAAGGTTCAAGTCCATGATATAGAGTGCCGCTAGTAGGGTACGACAAAAAGGAACTTGAATCGGCCATGGAATTTCTAATAGATACTATCACGTTATCAAGATTAAGTGCCGACACCGGCGATATGCACGACCCTCAAGCAAAGCCAAAGTTTCATGGTTAAGCACCAAGCACCATCATCCAGGTTTATTCTTCACATCTCTCGGTGGTGTATTATTTTTCTCCTATCGAACGCTTTGATCGCCTGTTCTGGCGCAGATAACGTCAGTATTGATGTACAGGTCTCGGGTACGATTCGCTATCAAGACAAGGAGTATGGCCGACAGGGATTTACAGGTGTCGAGGACTACAAATATGTCCGTTATGCAACGGTGGAACTAGTCGATGGCTTAGTCGTCATCGATTCAACAATCTCAGATGAACTTGGCCGTTATAATCTCATCGGTAGCGGGGTCAATTTGTATCTACGTGTGGTCGCCGAAAGTTACGCGAATGCCGATGTATTGCTTTCGGTACATAATTATAACAAGGCGCTCTATTCTGTCACTCGACAGATCAAGATTAACGGTGAGAACGAAATCGATGTTGATATTAGTCATGCCAACCCCGCAGTCGGTGCGTTTAACATATTGGTCGTCTATATTAATTCCACCCAGTTTCTT
>JBGMRO010000519.1:0-3385 GCA_048061555.1 Thiohalomonadales bacterium
AATCCGGAAAGAACGAGTGCAATGAGTAAAAGAGGTGTTTGATTTTCCATATATTAAAAAAATAATTAATAGTAAGCAAAGTTTAGAAAATTATGTTCAACAACCCTTAACTGCGAATCAAATATCGTGATTTCAGCACCTAGAAACAAAAGTTTAGTAAACCAGAGGTTAGAGTGATAGTTAATGCAGCAACTTTATATGTTTTTATGTTGGTGGTAGGCGGCTAGTATTATGTAATGTTGATATCGGGTCAAGGTACAACTAGATAATTGTTTGATTACTCTCTAATTTATGATGAAGGGGTGGCATCGATTAGAATTTACGCGGGTTTCATTATTTTAAGACATTGCTACGCATTACTATTTAAATCAGATAAGGTTTTCTGCGTCGAGACTACAATGATGGTTAATGAGTCGGCGGCAAGGTCCAATTTTCAGTATACTGCTAGCGGCCTATATTTTTCTCATTAATAATTATAATATTTATATATCAATAACTTAATAGTTGTTTATGATGTCGATCAATGATTTAATAAGGCAAAACTGCCAGTAAAAACTCACTATGTGTATGAAATATAAGCTATGGATGTAGAATTAAAGCAATTAACAGATCTTATGGACCAGTATTGGCCCTATGTCGCGGCCTTAGTCGCGGTGGGATTTCTAGTATTGAGCGGTATGGTTGGGCACAGGCTGCTTAATCCCGGCGATAATAAGATAATCGATGCACAGATAAAGAAATTTACCAAATTGTGTGTTAAAGATGTTGTTATACCGGATGGAATTTATGGATATCATTTTATAAATTACGTCCTTCTATTGCCCGACAAAATATTGCTGCTCGGTATCCAAGACTATGCGGGATATATCTTCGGGGCCGACAACCTCGATCAGTGGACACAAGTCCTCAATAATAAAAGTACGCGATTTGAAAACCCTATAATGATCCAGTCTCATTGTATTCAAGCCATGGAACCCCTCGTTAATACGACCGAAGTTATCGCGCGGGTGGTATTTACCAGTAATAGTAGTTTTCCCAAGGGTAAACCGAGCGGCGTTATAGAGCAGCACCTTTTACAACAAGAGCTTGAGTTACTCGCAACGGCACCGGATTTAGATTTGGGGGAGCTTTGGCAATCTCTATATAAGCAGTTTGATGCCCACAAAAAGGCCTATAAAAAGGGCTAAACGAGAGACTATAGATCGCGCGCAATTCGAAATCCTATAAAGATACTTGAGAACGAGGCATTATTTTGTGCTCGTTGTGCGAAGCGGATGTCTCTTGGTCTACCACTCCATGAGCCCCCCTTTAATACCCGTTTGTCACATTCGGCGGGGGAGGTGTCATCGTCAAGGTCGAATTCGTCGTTAGTCGTTCCATTAAGCCATGCGGTGCCGTTATTGGGCGCGCCGTTATAATTGGCATGCCAGCAATCTTCTATCCATTCGAATGCATTCCCATGTACATCGTAGAGTCCCCATGGGTTCGCAGAAAACTGCCCTACCAAGATCATTTTACCTCGATACAGATCGGTAACGGGACAGTCCGAATAGGCGTAACCCGCATGAAAATTGGCGACATCCTTTGAGATACAACGCCCGGAGGTGAACGCAGCAGTGTTACCCGCTCTTGCCGCGTATTCCCATTCTGCTTCGCTCAGTAAACGATATTTTTTGCCCGTTTGTTGACTGAGCCATCGTGTGTAGTCAATTGCGTCCTGCCAACTGACGTTAAATACCGGCATGTTTCCTCTTCCCCAAAATGAATCGCCCCAACCTTGATCACTGGGGCGTCTGTGGTCGGTTGCATCGCTAAAACGATCATACTCTGAAAATTTGACCTCATAGCGACTCACGGCAAAAGAATATGCAATATTGACTAAATGGGTGGGGCCTTCACTGGGGAAGCGACCCGGCTCATCCGGAGCAGACCCCATGATAAATGCACCCGGTTTTAGAATAATCATTACAGGTGCTAATCCACCAACCTTTAGTGGGTCTTGCAGTGTCGTTTCCGCATTAGCCGATTTTGCAAAGGAATACATACAAATGCCGATTAGAAATAAAAAGAGCGGATTTGTATTGGGTTTCATGGGTAGCAAGTGCAATCTAGATATGCTGGCATAAGTAACACACAACGCTGAGAAGGGATAGATTTAATGCGGGTTAGTACCCATCCATAAACGGTCTATTTCTAAAATGTCTTCGTCTGTGGATGGGCACTAGTTATTGATCGCCATCTTTTCTTGAACTTCTGAGAAGCGTCGAATCCAGGGAGACCATTGCTTAAATTCATTGGGCAATGTCTTAATTTTTTTCTGCGCGGCCCCGCGAGAAGGATAGACACCGTAGATCAAGTTGTACCAACTTTTTCCCTTTTTATGGGTGTGATAATAGGCCGTATTATTGCTGTTATTGAGCAGAGCGGCTAGTGATTTAAGTTTTTCTAGGTCATGGCTGCCAGCGATTTGCAGGGTATAACGCTTGGGGTTCTGTTTTTTCACCCAAGAACTGGCCTGCAATTTTTCCGACTTTTTTTGTTTGTGCCGTGCCGAGGTCGGAGTTACACCAACCGTGTGTCGCACGTCGCTAGCGTCGTTACTACGCTTACCCACTAATGCACGATTTCTTTCTAATAGCGCGCGAGTATGTGGGCTAATAGTAGACGTGTGCCTAGGGGATTGGCCGACCGTTTCGGTAGTCGCGATAGTGGTGGCGGTAGCGGCACTCTTACGCTTAGAACTAGAACTATTTTGGTTGGCTGTAGCGGTACTAATACTCGAAGTATCGGCTGCTGCTGCGAGCTTTTTTCGCTCTTTTTGATAGAAATCTTCTTGCGATTGCGTGCTCAAACTAGTAGATCGTTTATTCATATTCATGCCGTGCATGGTCTTTCGATGCCATTTTGGACGTTTGGATTTATCTAGGAGGGAATCATTGAGTTTCTTGTGTTCAGGGATTACCACTCGTCGCCCCATAGACTCTAAGGTATCCTGAGCCTGAGTGACGCCTTGCAAAGCGGCGATTTGCAGCCAGAAAATAGCCTCATTTTTATTTTTTTCTACCCCTTGGCCATTATGGTAGAGCATACCTAAATTATATTGAGCATAAGAATAGCCCAATTCGGCTGCTTCTAAGTACATCTCGGCCGCACGGCCCAGATTTTGTTGCACGCCGAGACCCTGCTCATAAAATACACCCAGATTATTTGCGGCGATAATATGTTTTTGGTCCGAGGCGCGTGTGTACCAATAGTGAGCTGCACGCAGATTCTTTTTTACGCCTTTACCGGTGTGATACATCCAGGCTAGGGTTGCCTGCGCATCTCTGTATCCCTCGTTTGCAAGTGGTTCCCAGCCCGCGAATGCGAGTTTGTATTGGCCAAA
>JBGMRO010000520.1:0-3376 GCA_048061555.1 Thiohalomonadales bacterium
CTATGGATAAAATATGACAGGCACTAAACACCTAAATCTCAAACGCTTTGGGTATCGCTATTCGAGATCAAAAGTTTAAAAATAAATGGAAAACTAATTGTAAATATTGACGTAGCCAAATGTATATTTGTTTAACTATTTCCTAGACTCAGTAGAATCGAAATAATCAACTAATTCTTCTAAAAACCGGCTATACTTGGCCCTATTAGCTAAAAATCGAACATAAAATAGACTATGGAAATAGAAAAATCTTATCTTACACCTGCGCAAGTTGCCGCTTTACTCATGGTTTCTCCTGCGGGGGTAAGGCAATGGGCGCAAAAAGGAGCTTTGAAGGCGCTTACGACGCCTGGTGGACACAGACGTTTTTTGTATCGTGATGTTGCACAATTTGCGATGGAACGTGGTTTAACGCTAAACACTTTTCACCGACAGGATCTAAAAGTGCTGGTCGTTGACGACGAACCGAGCGTGTCTGGTTATATAAAAACACTATTAGAGGAATTTACGAATAACAATATTACAATCAAAATCGCCAATGATGGCTTTCAAGCCGGTTTCTTAGTGCGCGATTTTAAACCTCAAATTGTGCTTTTGGACTTAATGATGCCAGGCATGGACGGATTCCAGGTTTGTGAAAAGCTTAGTGCGGACCCTAGTTTGAAGTCTATACGAATTATCGCGCTCACTGGGTTTCACACCCAAGAAAATGTGGAAAGAATTCTGCATTGTGGAGCAGAGGATTGTTTGGCAAAGCCAATCGACAGTAAGCGCTTGTTGGATTTACTCGACTTAGAAAGTTATCAATTATCGAACGTCAATTTATAGTCATCACTCAAGGGTATTGTATTTATATAGAGTGAATATATACCCAAAGCGTTTGAGATTTAGGTGTTTAGTGCCTGTCATATTTTATCCATAGCGAGGCGAAATGACGCGTAAATAGTCGGCCTATTGCAAGGAATTTAAACGACGCTATGGATAAAATAGGACGGCACTAAAGCCTAAATCTTAGACGCTTTAGGTATATTAGCTATACTATAAACGGCTAGCGCCCGAATACGATTTTCCTTAACAGCTAGTCGCTTGTCACCAGAATTAATTTTTATTCGATCGTTTTCCCAAGATTTTTGTTAATAATAGGATTGTTTGTAAAGGCTTTTCTATTAGTGCTCTGTTGTTAGTTGTCTGCTGAAAGTATGTTCTCTAGTGAAAATAACCAAGCTGGGTTTATCACCTTCAAGTACGGCCAGGAAGAACTATGCTAAATCAAAACTCATACTTAAGTCAGTCTCACTATAAAGTTCTCATTGTCGACGATGACGATTACCATCGAAAATTGGAAAAATCTATTCTGACACCTGCAGAATATGATGTTACTGAGGCATGTAGTGGTAAAGAGGCACTAAAATGTTTGGAAGAGGGAGAGTTCGATGTTGTGCTCATGGATAAACGCATGCCTGAGATGTCAGGAGACGAGGCCTGTAAACAAATTCGTAAAAATCCGCAGCATAAATTTCTACCCATCATTATGGTCACTGCGAGTAATTCCCGTGAAGATTTGAGCGCGAGTTTAAATGCCGGGGCAACAGATTTTATACGCAAGCCCTATAATGTGACAGAATTAACTGCCCGTATGAAGTCGGCGGTAAGCCAGAAACGTCTGATAGACCAACTAGATAGTGCTGAATCGATGCTATTTACGTTGGCGAGAATGGTTGAAGCTAAGGATCCTTGTACCGGAGATCATTGTTCCAGACTACAACATATCGTCACCGTGTTTGGCGAAGAGTTAGACCTGGATCACCAGCAAATGGTAGATTTGAGGCGCGGTGGCGTCTTACATGATATTGGTAAATTGGGCATTCCAGATAGTATCTTGCTCAAACAGACCAAATTAAATGACCGGGAATGGGATGTAATGAAGCAACATACTATTATCGGTACTAAAATTTGCGGAAATTTAAATTGTATGCGTGGAACCTTACCCATAATTCGATCGCACCACGAAAAATGGAATGGTAGCGGTTATCCAGATAAATTAGCGGGCAAAGATATTCCATTGTTAGCTAGAGTATTTCAGATTGCCGATGTATACGACGCTTTACTAAGTGAAAGGCCGTATAAAGTAGCTTTGTCCAAAGAACAGACGATAAGTATTCTCAAAAGTGAGACTGAGAATGGCTGGCGAGATCCAGAATTAATGTCAATATTTATCACTTTACTTGAACATAGTAGTACTTCACTGGAGTACATGCCAAGCGCTAGTGATTTTTTTCTAGATGTTTCGAACCCAGTGGTGTCTGCTTATAAAGCGCTAGAGGAAGAAGACTTGCTTGCGTATAAGATTTAATGGCTCAGGAAGATTTCTATAGCGTATAATTTTAGTTACCCTTTAGCAGACTATTAGCATATACCAGGCCTAGGTAACGGTTAACATCATGCTTTTAAGATCTCTCCGATCAAAACTTATCCTGGCCATAGTAATTTTAAGTAGTATTATATTATCGATTGTGATTAGCAATCATATGAGGACAATTGCTTATCTTAATAGTAATCAATTTTCGTCGTATGCCAATTCCATATTTCCATTTCTAAATTCTACGATATCTCCCCAATTAGTCAATAATGATATTCTATCGTTACAAGCCAGTATAGAAAAAATTGTCGATTCAGGGATTATTCAGTTTGCAGCTGTGCGAAATCTTGAACTCAATATTGTAGCGGTGAGTGGTATTCTCCCGATGAATTATTCTCAACAAAACATAGCGGAACTACACGCGCTTGAAAGGAAGGTAGTTCATCGCGAACTAAATTTTTCAGATCAGCCGGTCGGTTATATTGAATTCGGATTTTCTTTATCCCCTTTAGTTATGATCCAAGCAGACGAGGCTAGGCTAAAAGTCGTTTTTCCAGTACTCACTACGCTTATATTGTCTATGTTGTTCATCGCGATCGTGGTTTATTTAACCCAAAATCTTCAGCGATTGTCAAGCAGGGCGCGTCTAGTTCAGAAAGGTGATTCGACGGTAAAGTTTTCTATGTCAGCGGATGGTGAAACAAATGACATCGTATACGCTTTCAATCACTTAATCAGCAAGCTGCGGACTGTCGAAAATAAAAGGAAAGATGCGCAAATGGATTTAGCCCGACAGAGGGCAATATTGGCGACGACGCAAACGATTGCTCATATGGGTTATTGGAATTTGGATTTGATCAGTAATAAAGTTTTAATCAGTGAAGAGTGCAGTAAAATATTTGGCTACGGGGAAAAGTCTCAGGACATTAATATCAAGCAAATGCTGAAAATTGTCCATAAAGATGACCTACATCGAGTTAGGGATCAGTTTGGACGCAACGTCCGTGAAAATAATGG
>JBGMRO010000521.1:0-3368 GCA_048061555.1 Thiohalomonadales bacterium
GACAGCAAATGTGTCAGTTGCCAGCACCCCCGTGGTAACTATGTTACTGACGTCTCCGTCGACGGTGTCGGTCGCTGTGGCGGCCGCGAGAAAGGCCTGCACCGCGCTATCGCTTGCGGGTATCGGACCTCCTCCACCAGCGTTTAGTGTTATGGCGGGAGGCGCGGTCAATACCGGTGCAGTGGTATCGATTATCCAATCATAGACTGCCGGAGTGGTATCGGTTTGACCGGAGGTGTTGGTCGCTTGCACACGGAAGGTATGTGGGCCTTCAAGCAATGTAATTGACCACGGACTAGTACACGTTGTAAATGTTGGGCTGTCTAACGCGCACTGGAAACTCGAACCCGCCTCAGACGAGGTAAAGTCAAACGTAGCGTTTGTTGCCTTGCCGATACTAGTTGGCCCACTATTAATGGTGGTTTCCGGCGTCGAATTCATAGCGACGACCCATTGGTAAACCGCCACTGCTGGATCGACATTGCCTGCTGAATCTGTCGATCGTACCGTAAAAGTATGATTCCCCAACGCTAAATTTGGAAAGTCTATGGGACTCGTACAATCAACAGTACCGCTACCATCAATTTCGCAAACGAAGCTCGATCCTTGCTCTGTCGAGGTAAAAGAAAAACTTGCGTTGACTGAACTGGTTGGGTTAGTGGGTTTCACGGTTATACTGGTATCGGGCGGTATACTGTCGACAAGCCAACTGAAATTAATCGGCGTCGGATCGACATTACCCAAACTATCGGTGGTGAGTATATTAAAGTCACGGATACCCTCCGCTAACTCTGGGTAGATCATTGGACTACTGCAGTTGACATATGCCTGACCATCTATCGAACACTTGAAGGTTGAGCCGGTATCGGTTGCGATAAAACTAAAGCTGGCATAGGTCACGTTGCTCGGGTTGCTCGGCGCACTAACGATGCTGACCTGATTGTTTTTCGGTTTTTCGCTAGCTATGCTGTAGAACTGAGTATGAAACGATTCCACATTACCCGCACCATCGATAGAAAAATATTTGAGCATGGTATTGTTAGTGACGTTAAGTGGTAGCGTGTATTGCGATGAATTGGTGCTTGGGTCAGAGCCATCCAGCGTAAAATAGGTATTCGCACAGCCGTCACCGCCGCCATCCGCACAAGATAGAACCACGCTTTGTGCGGACGTATAGATTCCACCCGCTGGTGTCGCCAAGGTAATCGGGGCGGTCGTATCCATATTATTCGGGTCCACTGCATCGGTAGTAATACAGGCGGTATTACTGGGTGCCGATCGGATGCTGCCAAAGGACTCATTGCCGACCACTTTAATTATTTTTATCGCCTCGGTGTAATAACAATATTTTGTTTCGGCTTCCAAGCCCAACAAATCTATAGATGACCCGATGACTGTGTTAATCTTGGAATAATTAGCGGCATCATTGATGTCGCGATAGATGTCATAGCCTATAACATCATCGGGTGACGGTATCCAGGTCACATTATTGGCAAAACTCCCTAGTGTTCTAACCGCCAGGCTTGATGGCGCAATGGGCGCGACCTCATCCGCGTCACTAATCGGTGTATAGCATTTTGTCACGAGCTGTGAAGTGTTCCCGGCGACGTCGACGGCCTTGATTGAATAACAATATTCCGTGTCGACTAACCAGTCAAAGGTATCTACAAATACTGGATACGGAGAGGATGCCAATACAGTATTGCTATTGCCTTTATAGATCTCATATCCCGCAACGCCTATGTTGTCGATAGACGAATTCCATAACAGGACCAGACTGTTTGAACCACCGGGTATAATGCTCAAACCGGTGGGGTCACTAGGGTCTGATGTGTCGGCCAATAACAAATCATCTTCGAGATCAAACTCGACCACAATCTTTCCCTTTAAACCAGTTTCTGGATCTTCAAGTTTGATAGTAATTTTATTATCGTCGATTTCTACTTCGATATGATCTAACAACACATCAAATTTACTGCCGGCTATTTCAACATTCTTACTATTGACATGTTTGGCGCTAAATTTTGAACTGAGGAAATCAAAATTGGTATCGACACCAAACTTAATGTAGGCCAGACGTAATAAACTCTCTATTACTTCAACCGTTGCCTGGATTTCAAGCGTGTCTATTACAGTTGCGATGGCGGCATCAGAATTAAAGGCATCTTCCAGCTCTGTCTCGGCATTTTTCTTCTTGTACCAATTACGTGCAACAACGTCAGTGAGAGGATGAACATTGGCGCGCCCGGAACCCTTTGCGATACTAAATAGGCTAGTTTTACTGTCTACATCAACTTTGAGTAGAAACGGCCCTTTCATCTTTTGAATATTCGAGAAATTATAGCTACCGTCAATTGAGGTAATGGTGCTGTCCTTTTTACCATTGACATCCTTTATCGTTACCGTAGCACCCGAAATGGCCTTACCAACAGCAACCGTTCCTTCCAATCCCGTACCAATCGTCCCATCACCATCACCATCACCCCCACCTGAGCATGCAAATAGTGATAGCAAAATACCCAGAAGCAGTACGCCCCTTAATGTCTTAAATTTCATCATGTCTACTCTCCATTATTATCTGTTTCTATGTAGTAGATGCCTAAACCTATACGACTCGATTTTTCTTCAGCGTTTGCCTTGATTGCCTTTTTTCTTTTATCTAACCAGCGATTTAGATCACTGAGCAGCTCCTCGGACTTCGTATTACTGTATTCTTTAAATTCGTCTACCGTACTAACGGGAATTTTATTATATTGTACTTCCCGTTGGAACCAGCGGTCTTCACTGGCGTTATTAACATTGTGCGCCCCCGTAACCAATAGATCTTTCGCGCACGCGAGCAGGATCTCAATTAATTGTTGCTCGTCCTCGGCCGGCACATAATCGCGCTTAAGTAATTTCACTTGATTTTTTTGCATTTTTTCCACCACCCCCACACGAATGAGTTCATCCAACAGCGATCGTGGTGAAAAGTCGGCACAGGCCTTTTTAACCAAAGATTCAAAACTCAACTCACCACGCAAGGGTAAAACAATCGGCTTATTGTTTTTTCCTAAATACTCGGCTGCGGTAGTCCAGGTCTTCACAATACTTAATCCTTTGTTGGTCGGTACATTGGTTTTTTCGAGGCTGCCCTTGTCTTGGTTCAGGATATCTTGAACCATTTTTCGGTCTATACCTGTCATTACCGCGACCTTTGAATACGTACTTTTTTTATTCGGTATAGCGAAATCCTTATGGGCCACTTCCACGTAGGTGCGTCGCAGTAAATTCGCGATTTCGCCATACGAAATTTGGTACTTCAATAGCACCCTTACCAGTGGACGAAACATCTTGCCCACGGCGGCCAATATAGTCGATCTTATATC
>JBGMRO010000522.1:0-3363 GCA_048061555.1 Thiohalomonadales bacterium
TCCGTATCGGAGCCGATAATCTTATGGTCCGTTGGTGCCAACGTAGACAAATATAGATGGCCGCTACCGGAATGGCTCGATAATGCGATGGGAAATGCAGTGGCGATCTCGGCATAACCCGCCTTAGTGATGTTTTTTTGTAGGTTTTGATAGTTTTTTGGCCCAGGTTCAAAGGCAATAACGTGTAACTGAGGTAGGCGACAGGCCTGTAACGTGAAAAACCCAATATTGGCACCTACGTCAATCACGGTAGTTCCTGGAGGAGCGACTTTTTTTAATAACTGTAGTGTATCTCGGTCAGTGATACTTTTATACCGAAAATACAACCACTGGTAGATACGTGCACCATAGCCTGTTTCTAGGTCAATGCATTTCGCTACCCAGGTATAGCCCTTGACCAGAACTGCTTGATAAAATGAATTGAATAGCTTTTCGCTCATGATACCACTGTCGGAAACGCCGTTAATTTCTATTATTTGTTAAACTCACAGAGAAATACGGGCGAATAATTTTTTAAACACGTAAATATTCAAAACTGAAAGGAACGTACAAACGTTAAATCTAGCGAATACGTAATAATCCGTATTTAATGATGCAATAAAAAGCCCGCACACCATCTTTCCAACCGATTTTTTTACCTTCTTTGTAGGTACGCCCTGAATAGGAAATGCCGACTTCATAGATACGTATATCCGGGACCCTGGATATTTTTATGGTGATTTCCGGCTCAAAGCCAAATCGGTTTTCACGTATTTCAATATTTTTGATAATCTCACTTCGGAATATTTTATAACAGGTTTCCATGTCGGTAAGGTTAAGATCACTAAACATATTGCAAAGTAGCGTTAATAACTTATTACCCATCGCATGCCAAAAATACAATACGCGATGCGACTCTCCGCCTAAGAAACGGCTGCCATAAACCACATCAGCATGACCACTCAACAAAGGTTTAAGCAGTTTTGAATATTCTTGCGGATTGTACTCCAAATCGGCATCTTGAATAACAATATAGTCTCCGGTCGCAAATTGCACACCGGTTCTGAGTGCGGCTCCCTTGCCTTGATTGTAATCATGATGGATAATATGATCGACATCGTTTTTTAATTTTGATTCTAGAATCGAACGGGAATCATCGGTTGAGGCATCATTAACGACAATTATTTCAATACCTGCAACCGGCACCGACCTCACTGCCTTTATGATTTGCGCAATCGTCGCTGCTTCGTTGTAACACGGAATAATTACCGAAAGTTTATAATCAGAATTTATTTCCATCTAGAACATTTCTTTTGTTTACGTATTCTAGCCAATTCCATGTATCATCTATGATCGTATGTAGGCGTTTATCCGAACTTACCGTTTATCTCGCCCCAAAATATACAGGCATAAATCGTACCACCTATTAACGCAGAAAGGCTAGAAAATTTAATTGCTTGCATAATAACGGTATTGCGGCCTAACAGGAATATATTGTCACCAAGGCTAGAATTTTGCATAATTGCTTACCATCCCAATGCATCATATACTACTAATCACAACATCTTTTCCATCGACAAATTCCGGCCAAGAGGCAGCGGGGTCATTTGTGTATGATTTTGCTATGTCCTTGCAACAGCATCTCGCGGTTACCGTCCTAGCCCCAGCCTTAAACAGTAGTACAGAAAAAAATGGCCAACTCACAATCGTTCGATTTGCGGTACCGTCCTTGCCATTGTCTTTGTTATCTCCGGTCAAGCCAACGAATTGGTTGAAAATAATACGCACACTACAGGCTGGGAAATCAGCGGCCCACTCGCTTGCGCAACAGCATAAATTTGATCATTGTTTTTCCCTATGGGTGCTACCTTCTGGCTATTGGGCAAGGTCTTTGAAAAAACAACACGGAATCCCCTACAGCATTTGGGCACTGGGCAGTGACATTTGGTCGCTAAAGCGTATACCGATCGTTAAGCAAATACTCATCAAAACTATAAACGACAGCTCTCATTGCTTTGCAGATGGCTACGGCCTGGCTCAAGATGCTAGTGAAATTTCGAAAAAACCCTTTCATTTTTTACCCAGCAGCCGACAGTTGCATCCGACCGAGATCAAGAAACCTTCATATCAAGCACCTTATAAATTGGCCTTCTTAGGCCGCTGGCACCTTAATAAAGGTATCGACATACTAATGGAGTGCTTACTGTCGCTAACATCAGATGATTGGACAAAAATTATCGAGGTTCGAATTTTTGGTGGCGGCCCACTCGAACCACAACTACGCAATATTCACGATAAACTGTTACGACTAAATAGACCTGTTCAGCTTGGCGGTTTTATCGACAAACAGGCTGCTACGAATCTTTATCAATGGGCAGATTATTTGATTATCCCATCTCGGATAGAAAGCATTCCTGTGGTCTATTCCGACGCCATGCAAACGCGTTGTCCTGTCATTGCAACACCGGTCGGAGATTTACCGCGCTTAATAACAGAATTTAACACAGGCATCGTTGCAGAAAATGTTTCAGTATCCGCGCTGCGCGATGCGATACGCCAATCATTAGCCGCTTCACCTAAACGATTTCGAGCGGGTATTGAAAAGGCTGCGGAATGTTTTGATAATCAAAAAATCGCCCAACAATTTCTATCACATATTGATATCGATACAACTTAGAAGGTATTTACATCTCATCAACCCGCTTGCGAAAAATACTTGAGTACACTTTCTCAAACAAGACTTTGTCTTCCGTATGCCAGTATCTAAATACATTCAATAAAAGCAGTATGAAAACGATATATAAAATTGCCTGTAACCACCAATAGGTAAAATCAAAATAAAAAATACCACTGGATATCATTATCACAATTAATAATTTTGCAAAATCTCTGGAGATTACCTGTATATTTATGACCTCAGCCTTGTATAAAACGAACATTGCAATACTGCCCGCTATAAAATAGCTACTCACTGCTACGACAGCCATTCCTATTACCGCAAATTGTGTCACCGCGTAGGCTCCGATAAATACCACCATAACATGTAGCGATAATTCAATCCTAATGCGATGCCGGATGCAATCTACTACATTAAGAAAATTCAATGATATCGTGGCAAAACTAAGCGTCGACAGAAGAACTAGCACCTGAAATAGCTCATGTTCAGAAGCATACTGCTCACCAAGCAATCGCCGAATAATCAATTCAGAATTAATTATCGCGATTGGGGTCACGCACACTGATAAGACATTTAGAAATCTCAGCAGTTTTGTGTACATATTTTGTAACATTTGTTTATCGGCGCTTTGTCGGTACAGTTTTGGGAACAAGACACTAAACAATACACTGGCCACCATAAAAAATAGAAATACACCTTGGTAAAAA
>JBGMRO010000523.1:0-3358 GCA_048061555.1 Thiohalomonadales bacterium
CCGACAATAATTAATAGGCGAAAATAACATGGCCAAGGAAAAATTTAGCGCAATAATCTCCATCAGGGGCGAGGTCGAGGGGCGTAAAACAGTGATGGCCTTGGGCATAAACACCGAGGCGGGACGGGTCACCAGTATACAATTTTTACCTTTTCAACCCACAGAATTTACTTCAAACGATACCACCACCATTGAGACAGTGCGCCAGATTCGAGCCTATTTTTCTAATCCGACGTGGACTTTTACTTTGCCAATGAATTTTCTGGGCAGCCCTTTTCAAAATCGAGTTTGGCGTGCACTGACTACAATGAAACCTGGTGAAACAATGACCTATGGAGAAATGGCAAAGCGATTACAAAGTAGTGCACGGGCGGTGGGTAATGCCTGTCGGCGCAATCCATTGCCTATTGTGGTTCCTTGTCATCGCATTATCTCAAAATCCGGCTTAGGTGGATTTTCAGGGCAAACAGAGGGAGGCCTAGTCGATTTCAAACAGTATTTGCTGGAACATGAATCGACCTACCGCTCTCTAGATGTACCCCATTATGTGTCGTGATAATATTTCCAATCAGGATCGTCGGGATATTGATAGTTTTGTAGACGCAATATGGCTCGAAAGAGGCCTGAGCAAACACACACTGAATGCTTATCGATTGGATTTAGAGGGCCTTTCTAGATGGTTATCCCTACAATCTCAGCAGGGGATTATAGCGGTGGATAGGCAACAACTATTAGAGTATCTCAGTATAAGAGTAAAAGAGGGCAATAAACCACGCACTACCGCACGGTTTTTATCGAGCATACGCAGATTTTATCGTTATTGGCTACGCGAAGAGCGTATTTCGATAGATCCCAGTGAGCGTATTGATTCTCCGAAGCTAGGTAGACCGTTACCAGATACACTGTCAGAACAAGATGTCATCGCCTTGCTTGAGACGCCAGATACAGCCGATTCGATAGGTTTACGGGATCGCAGTATGCTTGAACTGATGTATGCGACGGGTTTGCGGGTGACTGAATTAGTCGAGCTGGGCGTCGATGAGATTAATCTAAGTCAAGGAATCGTTCGCACCGTGGGTAAAGGTAATAAAGATAGATTGGTGCCCATGGGGGAAGAGGCGCAGAACTGGTTAGATCAATATTTGTCTGTTGCTCGGCCTCTGTTACTCAAAGGTCAACAAGAGACCTGTCTTTTTGTGACGAGACGCCGACAGGGTATGACACGCCAGGCGTTTTGGTACCTCATTAAACGCTATGGCCAACTCGCAGGAATTACCAAGGCACTATCTCCACACATGATGAGACACAGCTTTGCGACACATTTATTGAACAATGGGGCAGATCTGCGTGTTGTACAGATGTTACTCGGTCACAGCGATTTATCCACGACTCAAATATATACGCATGTAGCAAATGAGCGTCTGAAATTACTGCATGAGCAGCATCATCCACGCGGATAGTGTAAAATACCTCCTTTTGCATATCGGAGATTTTTCGCAATGCCGTCATTTGACATCGTATCAGAAATTGATTCGCATGAACTGACCAATGCTGTAGACCAGTCAAATCGGGAAATCACCACACGATTCGACTTCAAAGGCAGTGACTCCAAATTTACCAATACCGCATATGAGATTAGTCTGGAATCTGAGACAGAGTTCCAACTTCAACAAATGATGGATATTTTGCAGAAAAAAATGGTCAAACGCGGTATCGATGTTGCTTGTCTAGATATTGAGGAAGCATACCAAGTAGGTAAGCGCGCTTTACAGAAAGTCATTGCGAAGCAGGGCGTCGACAAAGAAATTGCACGCAAAATTGTTAAAGAAATCAAGGCAACTAAACTAAAGGTACAGGCCGCGATACAAGGCGAGCAGGTACGTGTCACAGGTAAAAAAAGAGACGATTTGCAGCAAATTATGACACTAGTCAAGGCGGCCGATATGGGTATGCCGCTGCAATTTACAAATTTTAGAGATTAGTAGAAATAAATTATTGGCGAAATGCCGAGGTATACGATGAAAAAACGAATTATGGCTTGGTTAATGGCCGCAACAGTGGTTCCCTTTCTATTCGCAAGCAGTGTTACCGCAGACGATAATATTGCAGGTTTACAGACGATACTTAAGAAAATTATGCCTCGGTCGACACCCGATAGCATCGCTGAATCCATTTTACCGGGGCTGTACGAGGTTATCTATGGCGCTCAGGTGATCTATATTAGCGGTGACGGTCGATATATGGTAGAAGGCGATATTTTCGACATGCAGACCCGTGTGAATCTTACCGAAGGAAAACGGCAGGGGGGTCGCTTGAAGGCGGTATCGTCGATTGACAAAGACAGCCTCATCATTTTTAAAGCCAAGGATGGAAAAACAAAACATGTCATTACCGTCTTTACCGATATTGATTGTGGATATTGTCGCAAATTACATAAAGAAATGGCCGATTACAATAATTTAGGTATAGAAATACAATATGCATCGTTTCCACGCTCGGGGGTCGATACCGCATCATACTACAAGGCAATATATGTTTGGTGTGCCAAAGATCCGCAAAAAGCAATGAATTTCGCCAAAAATGGTGCGAAGTTGGAGCAACTGAAGACGATTGAGCAAGTAGAAGGTAAAGATTGCAGCGTTTCGATAAAAAAACACTTGGCGACGGCCCGCGAAATCGGCGTGACGGGTACGCCGACCCTAGTCATGAGTGACGGCCAAGTCGTACCGGGTTATGTGCCTGCCAAACGTCTGATCCAGATGCTGGATAAGGACAAAAAATCTTAAGAATTACTATTTTTTCTAGTGTCTTGCTAGATAGCATGGATAGACTACGATTTTAAATTGATACTGTCTCAGTAACTTAAAAAATAAATTAAAGAATCTTCGAAATGCCCCGAAACTGATGGTTACCTGCGATCATCTCTTGGCGTTATTCTGAGAATAGCGTCAATGCGGGTAGAAGATCTTTATTGGGCATTACTTCCTTGTTTGAATCTAAACGGGAACAGGTATCAGTGAGAGAAAAATGAAACGAGTAAAAATTTACAGTACCGGTATCTGTCCAATTTGTGACAAAACCAAGAGTTTATTGGTTAAATGGAACATCCACTATGAAGAAATTCGCATAGACCAGGATCGTGCCGGGTTACGCGAGATGGCGGATCTCACCCAAGGCGCACGTACCGTTCCGCAAATTAGCATCGATGGAAAATGGATAGGGGGCTTTAGCGAGCTTACCGAATTACATATGGATGGTGAATTAGATCGTTTAATGATTTTAACCTAACACATCAGTTGAATCTACTCGGCAACTGCTCCTGCGTTGCCCTACCTCCTGCATCCATGCAGTCGTGCGG
>JBGMRO010000524.1:0-3357 GCA_048061555.1 Thiohalomonadales bacterium
CAACATATCATTCGGCGCGTGTAGAGAGACGGCCAAACTCACATCACTAACCTCGTGTAGCCGGCGCAGCGCGGGTATCACACCTGAGGTACTCAGTGTCACTCGCCGCTTTGATAATCCGTAGGCAAAGTCATCCATCATTATATCCATTGCATTGACGACATTATCAAAATTTAACAATGGTTCCCCCATGCCCATGAATACGACATTGGTAATGATACGCTGGCCCTTGGGATCACGACCCAACATTTTATTGGCGAGTAAAACCTGCCCAATAATTTCCGCCACGCTTAGGTTTCGATTAAAACCTTGCTGCGCGGTAGAACAAAATCGACATTCCAGTGCACAACCCACTTGAGATGATACACACAGCGTGCCACGACCTTCTTCTGGAATAAACACGGTCTCTATGTCATTGCCACTGTCTAGGGTCAAAACCCATTTGCGGGTTCCGTCTGTCGCACATTGCTCAACTTTCACGATCGGTAATGCAATATTCGCAATTTCGTGTAATCGTTGTCGTAGCGTCTTACTCAGGTTGCTCATACTGGAGAAATCTTCGACCCCGTAATGGTGTATCCACTGAAGCACCTGCGTCGCACGAAAGGATTTTTCACCTAGGCCATCAAAAAAGGCCAGCATGTCACGGCGACAAAAATCGAGTAAATTTACTTTTTGCTTCATAGATTAATAAAACTACTGGAACTGACTACAATCATCGGTTATTTATCATACACTTACGTGTAATTACTAGCCTTTACGGGCGATCTTCATAAAATGTCACTATCGTTCATTCCCGATATACGGCATGGTGAAAATTATTATTCGCGCTTTCTCGGGCATATTTCCTGTTTGGTAAAAAAATAGTCAATCTCTTCTTTCGCCGTATCGGGCCCATCAGAACCATGTACCGCATTTTCGTCGATGCTTTCTGCAAAATCCGCACGAATAGTACCGGCTTCTGCTTGCGTAGGATCTGTCGCGCCCATAATAGCCCTGTTTTGTAAAATCGCGGATTCACCTTCGAGCACCTGTACAATTACCGGGCCCGACACCATAAATGAAACCAAATCTTTGAAAAATGGCCTGTTTTCATGAACTTTGTAAAACCCCTGTGCTTGCTCAAGTGTTAATTGCATCATTTTTGAGGCTATAATTTTGAGACCAGCCTGTTCAAAACGTGAGCTAATTGCACCGATAGCATTTTTAGCCACGGCGTCAGGTTTTATAATCGAGAATGTTCGTTCAATTGCCATTTTTTACCTCTTTGATCGATAAGTAGTATTCGTTCGTAATATATATAAAGGTCTCAGCCCAACATTTAAGCCGTGGGCAATCTAAGGTATAGCGCATCCACCTTCTTGCAGCAACTATTGTACTTAAGCTTCTATAAGTCGCGTCTTAAAGACAAGAAACTGACTTTAACCTAAGGTTGTGGACGGACATCAATTAGATAACAAGAATATGCTCGCGCAGCTAAGAATATAGTCTTAGATTAATCTAGTAGAATACAAAATTATAGAAAACCAGTGTTATAGGTGAAAAAGAAATGGTACAGCTACTATAGGCACATTATACCTAGGATATTGGGTAAACAGCCAGCAGTTTTTGTTGCGGAGTGGCATGGAACAGGGCCATTCTTGGCCTAGGTGTGGCCTCTAGAATGGCACTCTTATGAAAAACTCAAATCTGGCAATAGCTTATCATTGCCGAAATTAAAGCCAGCATAAAATTGACAGTAATTTTAGTGGAGGGGAACTTAGGGCGTAGGCACTAGTCTCCACGCAGCGCGGCCTTAACCTCATTAATAGACTCACCATTGTCATCGATATCGACGATACTGACATCGCTACTCAAACCAAGTTTTGCAAAAGCGGGTACCAAACTCCAATCTTGCCCAGCCAAATGGTGATCCGTGCTTAGATAACTTTGTAAATTTGCAACCATAACGATATCTACATAATCGATAGCTTCACCGGAGACTCTATCGAGTTGTTCATGGCTATCCGCTACGGCAATGATATCTTCCTCAAAATTCCATTTAGTCAGCATCGCGGTACCAATGGGTCGGTGAAGTTGAGCAATAACCTCGTCCAGGACTGCTTCATCTTCTAGCAGTTCAGGAATATCTTCTGCGGCCTTGATCACGGGTAATGCCCCAATATCATGTACTAGCCCTGCCAATAGTGCTAAATCAGGTTTGAGGGATGCCATTCCCGCCAAGGCATGACTAATGGCTGCAACTTCGGTGCTATGTTCCCAAAATTTTCGTAACTTTTTATCGGAAAGCTCCGTAGTCGGCTGAAACATTTGCTGTACAATCAAACTCGACACAACATTCTTTACCATGGTGTTTCCCATACGTGTAATCGCGATATCAATACTATCGATTTTTCGATTTCCACGTACTAAGGGCGTATTGGCGACCTGAATGAGTCTAGCCGTTAGACCTGCATCTGTAGAGATGACTTTTGATATTTGACCCGAATTTGCGTTGGGATCATCGATGGTATCACGGACCCTAAGCGCGACTTCCGGTAAACTTGGCAATACTAACCGGTCGGATTCTAGCTCCTCCATTAAATCTGCAATTAGGTTCTTAGCCAGTTCGTCTACGGTAATTTTTTTGGCCGGCATAGATGACATTTTGTTCCCCTTACTTAATTTTCCACGGTTTTCAATAATAATATTTACAGTCTAAGCAATTATTCACCCAGACCTGTTATTTATCGGCAGCATTAAAAAATAGTGAATAAAAGACAAGAAATTTATTGGTAACAATCTCAAAATCGTGAAATTCAACAACATTATCCAATTTCGTCTAAATATTCTATTATTGCTCTTTTTACAACATTTTTCATTTCGAATAGGAATAAAACACCCATTATTAATAGGCGTGTTTCAAATTAACCTTGTTAATAATTTGCCGATGGAAACGGCGTAATGACGATTACAAATTTTCATCCGTTGTTTTACCGTCCCTTTTTAAATTCGTATATTAACTAGTGTCCGTCCACAAACGAGGATATTTTTCCAAGATCACTGCTCTAATGCATCCATGCATTCGCAGCATAAGGCCATCCATGGCCAAAAAGGCGCACGAATTTTTTAAAGCGCAGCATAGACTACTATGTGAGCATTTAAAAAATACGCGCAACGCCGATATTGGGAAAATAGACCGTTTATGGATGGGCACTATTTAGATTATCCACAGTGGAACACCGTGTGGTATGTGGTCAGAAAAAGGATATACAATGAAATCTATGCGAATATTTATTTTTGTGGGTATGCTAGGCGTTCTATTTACCAGCCCAACCTACGCCACACACGATCTCTGGACAAAAACTTTATTCCCGC
>JBGMRO010000525.1:0-3357 GCA_048061555.1 Thiohalomonadales bacterium
TACTCAGTATGACTAAGTCTGCGGCCGCCAATTGATCGTCCAGCAATTCCTGTAGACTCGGGTCGTGATCGAGGCTAGCGTCACCCTGCCGCAGCGCCTCTATTTGCGCGGGGTCATGTGCAAAACGCCCCGCTGCGATGGCAGGCCCATCGAGCACCGTAATGACCGCATCCACGGTGCAATGGGCCTTGATATCAGGCCAATTAAAGGCCTGTACCAAGGGTTTGGGCAGGGCCAGACCGGAAGTCTCTATGAGTATATGGTCGATGTCGTCACGTCTCGCCACCAACTGTTGCATCACGGGGTAAAATTCTTCTTCCACGGTGCAACAAATACAGCCGTTGGCGAGTTCGTAGACCCCTTGGCCACCTTGCTCGTCCTCGCACGCCAGCGGACACCCACGGATCAATTCCGCGTCGATATCCAATTCACCAAATTCGTTGACGATCACGGCTATTCTCTTACCATTGGCATTCTTTAATATATTCGTTAATAGCGTGGTTTTGCCACTACCCAAGAATCCTGTGACGACGGTCGCTGGGATTTTTTGCATTTGTACGCTCAAGATGACCTCCTGGATTGCGGGAAAAACCCTTTTAGATTATTTGTTAGATTATCTAATAGATTATCTATTAGATTATCTATTAGATTATCTATTAGACAATGGATTGCATGGTACCTAATTATTGCTAGAATGCATAAATATAAATAGTGGTGGATAATTACCCACTAAACCGTTCGGAAAATACGGGAATCAATCGCAGCACAGGATCATCGGCACATGAAATATTTAATTTTGGGCGGCACTCGCTCCGGCAAAAGCCTCTACGCCGAAAAAGTCGCGGCGAGCTGTAATAAGTCGGTCACCTATGTCGCCACCGCACAAAACAGTGACCCCGAGATGCAACGCCGCATCGCCACGCACCAGCTTCGTCGCCCCGCAGAATGGTGCTTGATCGAAGAACCCCTAGAGTTGGGGTTGGCCCTAGATTCTGTCAGCGCGACCGATCCATCTTCGTGTATACTGGTCGACTGTTTAACGCTTTGGTTGAATAACCTGTACTACCATCAGGACAGCCAACATAATCCGCCATCCAATAATCTATCGCCCTCGCCACATGCAGGCCAAGACATCGAAGGCGATACAAATGTCAATGCTATTAGTATCCTAGTCGCCCAACATTGCAATGACTTGGTCGATAATGTGGAACTCATGACGCAAGATATCGTCTTGGTTTCCAGCGAAGTCGGCATGGGCCTGACACCCGACAATGTGTTGGCGCGGGACTACGCCGACCGACTGGGTGAACTCAACCAGGCCTTGGCAATCGTTTGTGATCGTGTCATATTTTGCGTAGCCGGAATCCCCCAATTAATTAAAGGAAACCCCATTGATGAGCTTTGATTGGCTATCAGACCGGATAAAATCACCCGATACTACGTTACTCGAACAGGCCAGGCAACGCCAACAACAGTTGACCAAACCGCCAGGATCATTGGGACAACTAGAAGATCTCGCCTGCCGCCTTAGCGCAATGCAGGGTCGGCCTAGACCGCGCTTAGAAAAGATCCAGATCAGCGTCTTCGCCGCCGACCACGGTGTTGTAGAAGAAGGCGTCAGTGCCTTTCCTCAATCGGTGACGGTAGAGATGCTGCGAAATTTTTCTGCGGGTGGTGCCGCGATCAGTGTATTGGCGCAGGAACTCGGCGCCAACCTGGAGGTCATTAATTGTGGCACCGTCACCGATCCTGGGGAGATGCTCGGTGTCATCAACAAGCGTATTTGCGCAGGTAGTGCAAATATGTGCAAAAGCAGCGCCTTGAGCTCGAATCAGTTGGTCGAGGCCTTACTGCTCGGGCGTGAATTGGTCGAAATTTATACAGTTCGGGGTATCGATCTATTTATCGCCGGTGAAATGGGCATCGGTAATACCACGAGTGCGGCGGCTATCGCCTGCGCGCTACTGAATAAACCAGCAGCGGTCTTGACAGGTCCCGGCACTGGTCTCGATGAAGACGGCGTACGACATAAGACCCGCATCATAGAACGCGCCTTGCAATTGCACAATCTACCCGTCGATAACCCCAAACAAATCTTACAATGTTTGGGCGGGTTCGAAATTGCCGCCATGACAGGCGCCTATATTGCGGCGGCGCAGGCAGGGATCCCAATCTTGGTAGACGGTTTTATCAGCAGTGTTGCCGCCCTATTGGCCACACGGTTACAACCGGACTGTCATAAATGGATGATTCTTGCGCATGTATCCGCCGAACCGGGACACGTGTATATTGTTGACGCCCTACAGTTACAACCCTTATTGAATCTCGGCATGCGCCTGGGCGAAGGCAGCGGGGCCGCTATGGCGGTTCCACTACTACGCAACAGTTGCGCCTTACATAACCGCATGGCCACATTCGCAGAAGCGCACGTATCGGACCAGATTTAAAATTGTTATACTTCCCGCAATCGATTATTGAAAATAACTAAAACCATAACTACAGCCATGCATCCTATATTAGTATTCTTTAGCGTTCTTTTGGCCATCGTGCAAATGAGCGACGCCCTCGCTGAGGGAAACCCGAGGTTTTATATCGAAGGAAATCTTGCCCAAACCCAGGTCAAGGTGCCCAGCAGCAAATATAAATTATACATGGCGGGTATCAAGGTGGGCTATCACGTGCAACAGTATGTCGCGGTCGAGGCTCAATATGCCACGACAATTAGCGACGACGACGCCAACAACCTGACTGTGGATGTCGGCAGTCTGAGTGGTTTTTATCTCAGAGTGGGTTCTTCGAACAAGAAAGATATGCGCACCTATTTGCTCTTTGGCCAATCCTATGCCACGGTAAATTATACCAGTACCCGAGGGTCATTTAGTGACAAGGTAGAAGACTTTGCCTGGGGGATCGGCGCTGAAGAACGCCTAAAACGCTGGCCGCTAGTCTTTCTAAACGCCGAATACCTACAACAGTTCGAAAATAATGGTGAGAAAATCACAACGATAAGCCTTGGTCTACGATACGAGTTTTAAATCCTATGCAAAATCCTATTTTTTTACGCTTAAAAGCGCTGCAGCAGACGTTATTTTCTCTGTTATCGTTTTCTTTTCTGGCACTGTTCTTATTTTCCCTAAGTAGCTGTGAAGACGGTGACCTCAGTGGCCTAAACGATGAATCGCTAATTGCAACGTCGGGACTCGTTTCTATCAGTGTCGCGGTTAAAGACCCCGTCTACCCTAACGGCAATACGGCCCCTCCCGCTATCATGCCACTGGCTAAAACCCAGCAATTTGACGTAACCGGGACAACAACTACCGGCGACAGCGTAGCTCCAAGCGAATTAAATCCTCAGGT
>JBGMRO010000526.1:0-2018 GCA_048061555.1 Thiohalomonadales bacterium
TTTACCAGCCCAACCTACGCCACACACGATCTCTGGACAAAAACTTTATTCCCGCAAGACAAAGAAAAAGCATGGTGGGACGATGCCTGGTGGGCGGAAGGTACTCTGGATATACCGAAAAATTTTGAAGTTACCATGCAACAAGTAGAGTATACGAATGGTGATACCGATGTGCCCGCCTATTTGTTTAGGCCGAAAAAACCGGGTAAATACCCGCCGGTATATTTTCAACATGGTCGCGCAGGTTTGGATGAATATACCTTGTTGGTCCCCAGACGATTAGCCGCACGTGGTTTTGTGGTATTGGCGCCCGATATATGGAGTGCGCGCTTTATCGAGAAATTACCGATATCGCATGACTATAAGAGCGAAGGTGATGTCGCACGTGGAATAGAGTTCCTGCTCAAGCAAAAAAATATCAAAGGAAACAAGACCTGCGTGGTATCTCATACTCGGGGTGGTTACCTAACATTGAAGGCCTTGGTGACCTACAAAAAACAGGATAAGGAGGTCGTCTGTTATGTCTCTTCGTATCCCCATTGGCAAGACCCGAATGCACCGGAGCCGAAGCAGGTCTATCGTTATGCCCCTGAAATCAACGATCTTAAGGTGCCGGTGATGGTGTTTGTAGGCGAACACGAACAATACCAGCGTGTCAGGTCGATGCGCGAGGGCATAAAGGCATTATCTGCAAAGGGCCGTAATCCCATTTTAATCGTCTATCCTGGTGTGGGTAGGGGGTTTGATTTTCGTCCACCAAAAGTTCGTACCTTCGCAGACGACTTAGCGACCAAGGATGCCGTTCGGCGTACTGAACTCTTTATTCGTTCATATTTGGAATAATGCGTTTAATCAGTCCAGGCTAGAGACCTTTAGGTCTTTGAGAAAGGTGCGTATCCGGTTCGCATTGGTTCCACCATCACCACCGCCCCCAAAACGGGACGTGGATCGCATCTCTATCTGGCTATCACCATTTTTAAGTTCAGCAATATGCACAACAATATCATCACTAAATCCGAACCAAAATGTGGTTTCCGTTGCTTCTATGTGCATTTCGACACGACTCGGTGTCCAAAGCTTCCAGCCTTTCTTGTGCATGAGCTTGAGGACCAGGTCATAGCTTTTATTAGTGGAGATGGGCAGTACTAACGGCTGTATATCGGGGTAGGCTTGTTGTTGTACCTCGAAAGCTTCGAATCCACCGTACTCCTGTGAGTTCGGCGCATACCAAAATGTAGGTAGATTTTCAATGTTGGTAGTGATGTCCTGTATGGGTGGCAGGTTTTGCTTGGCGTGTTGCCACATTTGCAAAAACAGTATCATGGGTACAATCATAATTAGACCGACCAGACTATAAATAAACCCATTATATTTGCCGCGGGGTCGTGCGAGAATGATTCCGGGCAGGCATAATAGCGCGGCAAATATGCCCATATAGGCCGCCCCGTTGAGGATTAGTAGTGAAAATGTGTAATCCCATAACCCACCACGGCTTCCGAGAGGGGCAGATATCGCGGTGAGCACTGATATTAGGGCGAGCCCAAAACCAACTATAGCGGGTTTATACATCATTTTTGAAACCGGACGAGTCTTAATCATAATTTCCCTTGAGATACTAATCTATGGCTACGAGGTACTATTTACTGAATATAGTGTTAAATATTGTTTGAGCCAGTCATCAACTTTTTTTTCCAGTTCAATTATTGATTTTTGACTATGCTGTACGGGTTCGTAACAAAGTCGGTAATACAATTTTATAATGTCATCGAGTCCCTTTTCTAACGAGGGGTTTGGCATATTATAAAAGTATCGATGTTTCCATTTCAATAAGGGCTCATGTGCTTGCCAAATTATCCCCTGGCTGTGCAGAATCGCATGTATGCGTTGAATTTGATAAAAGTGTGTGCTTGGATGCATAGAATCCAATTTCTTATTGTCTCTCGATCGGGATTTTGCCCACAGGTTTTTTCGTTGTATCCGCAGCAAAAATATTATTAGTAATAAAATCGCAATCGAAA
>JBGMRO010000526.1:2118-3352 GCA_048061555.1 Thiohalomonadales bacterium
TTTTTTCGTTGTATCCGCAGCAAAAATATTATTAGTAATAAAATCGCAATCGAAACATAATAAACAGTAAATGTCTTGGCGGTGTTCTCTTTTTGCCAAACTCGTATTCTATACTGAATGCCAGAAATCCAGTCGCTGATAGGTTCGAACAGGGGGGCTGTCTCCTGGTCGGCGAGAAGCCAACGGTCAGGTGTCGTATCCACGGTTATCCATTCGTTATCCAGATAGGCCGTTGCCCATGCATGTCGGTGCCTAGCCCTGACAATATATACCTGCTCTTCGGCATCGAACTCTTGTACGGAATAACCGACATTATATCTTGCGGGTATTCCTGCTGAACGTAATAGCATCACCGTGGCGCTAGCAAAATATTCACAGTGGCCACTACCCCTTTCAAAAAAACTGAGTAAGGCATTTTTGCGAATGAGGGATCGTCGTAAGTAGGTCGTATAGGAGAATTTCGTCCTGAAGAAATGCCTGATGGACGATATCGCATTTGATCGAGATTGAAAGTTTTGGGCTTGAGAGTCAAGCTGCAGGCGATTTTTTATGCGTGTAATGAAACGACGTAAGTCTGTGGGAACTAATTGGTCCGCGTCCGATAGGGTACTGGGATATTGTGCGTCGTGATTGAGTATAAGCTCGTACTCTTCCAGTATGGGGTTTGCCCTGAATTGCACTGCGCCGAGTTCGTTCCTGGATAGTGATATATCCGCATCGCTCATAATCTTTGTCGCGTTGGCCGGGAGTGCAAGAAGTCCACGTGATTTTCCTTTTTGCAGAATCAATCGAATGTTAGCACTCTGGCTATGCTGGGTTGCTTTAGCTAATGGCCAGGCATTTTCAGTCTCTATGGCCTTGATATCTTCAAATCCGACCTGTTTGTTAAACCAAGCATTTTCGTAATATACATTATAGCTAGCTTCCTTTAGTAGAAATGGCTGTTTTGGGGCTAACAATGTATTGTCTCTGATTTGAATCCGCATTAGAATTTTACCAGAAAGCTTGAGCTTACCTATTTTACCCATGGCGGTGGTTGTTTGATACGGGTCGCGCTGTGTATCAAAAAGTGACTCGATAAAATCTATGGAGTATTCTTCAACAATACGATGTAACTTAAATAACCCTGTCGCAAAGACAAAGCCTATGCTACCGGTTAGAACGAAAATGACGCTCCACCGTATGGGTGGTGTAGAATGTGGTTTTAGCGACCACAACGCCCAGCCTAGTAAAG
>JBGMRO010000527.1:0-3344 GCA_048061555.1 Thiohalomonadales bacterium
CAATTCTGATGTTAGATGAGCCACCGCACGAACCATTTTGTATCGTACCGGGTGGGGAATCAATGATAACTCCTGCCAAGGATTCGCCTCGTAATATTACCGGATTAATTTTGGTGCCACCCTTTGTTATCGTAATTGGGCCAGGATAAATGCCATTTTTTAAAAATAGTACATCCCCTGGTTTTGCTTCATTAAGCGCAGTGACCAAATTCTTGTCGTCTGGTATTGTCACTAGATTCCGAGTTTGGGGATCGAGTCTCGGTTCGCTAAGTGTTGTCAAATTTTTTGTTATAACTGTACCATCATCAAAGATTATTCTAATGTCGTACGCGGTGTTGCTTTGAAGTCCTAATATACTTCCCGCATACCGTGCTGGGCCGATGGCGAGCATATCTAGAGCCGGTTTATAGGGTAAAGTACCCTGAGTTCGATACTCTAATTGTACTTGATTGCCAGTGTAGGGCACATAAAAACCGAATGCATGAAGCGTGGGAGGATCAACAACAATATCACCTTCTACCACTGCATGACTGTT
Source organism: Thiohalomonadales bacterium (assembly GCA_048061555.1). Classification (GTDB taxonomy): domain Bacteria; phylum Pseudomonadota; class Gammaproteobacteria; order SZUA-152; family SZUA-152; genus JBGMRO01. The sequence continues at coordinate 536 of JBGMRO010000527.1, forward strand.
AGACCACAAAAATGCCAACAAGATATAAATCCAGTAATGATGCTTATGTATCAATTTCATTGAGCGTATTCCTAATTCCATCGACTTTCGTATGAAAGTCGAATAACTGATTGTCGAGAACAGTTTGTTGTAACCGGTATGTCGAATTTAAAAAGCTGATAAGAGGGGGGGGGCGCAGATGCTTTCATAAATGATGATTGTAGTATTTACGACGTCGTCGCTATTGAATTGTATAGATGTTGTGGCAGAGAAGTCGTTCTAAATTCGATGGTGGTCATCTTGATTGCAAAACTTATAAAAATAAGTCATAGGGGTATCTGTTTACATACCCCATTTGAAGCAGTAGATGTCCCTATTGCATTGTACGCACGAATTACAAAACACACAGAATCACCTTTATTCAACCCAAACCGTGTCCATGCATCATAGCTTTTGGATGGGGAGGTAGGCGAAAAACCGTTACTGGACAACGAAACTGTATCAATTAACGTCGTTGCATCTGCGATATTAGTTGACGCAGCATAATAGACTTTATATCCGAGTACGGAGTCTGGGTTTTGATTCCAGCTAAGTAGAATCGAGGTGTTAACCGCGCAACTGGGGCAGGTTACCGATATTGTCACGGTAGCGGTCGCCATGTCACCATCCTTGTCGGTTATGCTGTATACGAAGCTGTCATTTCCGATAAAACCTGCTTTTGGGGTGTATCGAATTATGTCTGGGGTCTGGACGGAGGCAACACCATTTGTTGCGCCAGAAAATAGGGTGGTTATATAGGGTGTATCTGCCAGGCCTGAGTCGTTAGCTGTGACATTTATATTGACAAATGTGTTTCTTACGGTACTGCTTGCGTCATCCGCGGCGAGAGGCGTCGCTATTCCACCGACAATATTTGGATCATTTACAATGATGGTGACTATTGCGGTACTGTTATCGCCATCTGTGTCCTGGATCTTGTATTCAAAAGAATCATTACCAATATAATTATTGGTCGGGGTATAGCGTATTGCTCCAGATGAGAGTACCGCAGCGGTACCATTTGTTGGGTCTGAAAAAATGGTGGTTATTATCGGTGTGTCCGTTAGTCCCGAATCGTTTCCAATAACATTAATATCTACCAATGTGTTTTTTTCGGTGGTTCTCGTGTCGTCATTTGCGACAGGAGTTGCAATGCCGCCAGTATTGATGTCATTCACCGTGACGGTTACTACAGCAGTATCGTTATCACCGTTAGCGTCGGTGACCATATAGGAAAATGAATCATTACCGACAAAATTATTCGCTGGGGTGAATAGAATAACACCCGATGATAGTACATTGGCGGTGCCATTTGTTGGGCCTACAGTTATAGCGGTGTTTATTGGTGTATCGGTAAGGCCAGAATCATTCTCACCTACATTAATTCTTACAGAGCTGTTTTTATTAGTTGATGTCGTATCATTTTGTGCGCTGGGTATCGCATTACCGCCTCCAGTACTCGGTGCAGGATCGGCAACGGCATTTAAAATCACGGTGTACATGCCAGAATTAGGAATTCCTCCATTCCCGCCGATAGTCACTGTACCAGCAGCAAAATCTTTTTTGTACAGGCTATGCGGCACGCCGTCAATGTTTAAGTTCTGACTTGTATCATTATACGATTGCAACCAATTAGGTTTTGCAGTGATGCGGTCATCATGCGCGACAAGAATTTCGATCGCTTTATTGACGTTAAAAGATATAAAATTATTATTAGTCCTCGTTTTGTCTTCATTGGCAGTTTGTAGCAGATGCAGATTTACAAGGTTGTTTGGTATATCTTGATAGGTATAGGATCGATCAACGTATACCGTCCTGTCTTTAATGAGTGAAGTCCATTGATAGGCAGCCGGGGTGGTTTGTGTGACTTTAATATTTGTGCCGACGATCGGTGGGGTAGGGGTAGGGCCGGTATCAGTAGGGTTACCATCTATTATGGGTCTTTCAACTTCTTGCGCGCATGCGACAATCAAATTTGTGAGCATAACAATCAAAAAAATCGTTCTAATATTTTTCCATATAACCATTTACTAAATTTCCATAAAAAATAAATATTAAATTCAATCTACCTTAAGTAGAGTGAACACATTAAACATCGCTTGCTTTGAGTCATAGGGCGGCACAACTCGTCCTGAACCTAAATAATGGCGCAACGTTTAGGAGATTTCCGTGATTGATGTCACTAACTACGGGAGACAAGTGTGAACTGTGTCATTGTTTTGAATGCGGGATAAATGTTGGATTTCGAATGCTGATATGTTGTAGCTTCATAATATTCATTTATGTTCCCTCGATTGCCGATCTCCATTTTCGCTATCTGTTAGCGAAATGAGAGCAATATTGATACCAACTTGAAGTTTAACGTGAATTTACTACATTCTACCTACTTATGTAACCCAATAAAGTGCGAAGTGCGGGGAAAAATCATGTGCATCATGTCGTTATAGCACGACGCAATTACTCTAAATTCATTAAGGCCTTGAATAATAACAATTAAGCATGTCGTTGTAGGGCGACATGATCGCAAATGTACGTTTTTTAAGCGTTATGTATTTTCTACTTCAATATGTTTACAAATATATTGATATAGTTTTTAAAGCGATTCACTAACGAACGATAGTGTTGAATTTTAAATCCACTTTACCGGTACGTAATCCATTACACCACACGTGACTGGTTCGGTTCATTACAATATTCAACAACGTGAGCTACTATACTAGGCTAATGGTTAACGGAATTTTACACCTAATTTGCGTTAATACCAAAAATTAATTACAAGAATAAAAGCGGC
>JBGMRO010000528.1:0-3324 GCA_048061555.1 Thiohalomonadales bacterium
GAACGACCATCGGTAATGCGTCACGGAAGTTTGAGTTAGACCAGATGTCGGGCTGTTCTCCCAAAACATCGGTGGTATAGCGCGGTAATACCGTGACGGGGCGGGCTTGCAGAAGATAGAATATATTATCCTTGATCGCCCATTCAATATCCTGATGTACTTCCGATGGACTTAATGCAGAAAATACGCGGTTGATGAGTAGTCCAAGCTCTTCTTGCTGCGTATTGCTGAGCACCCATTGTAAAGCGGGATTTCCGACTTGCTCGGTGGCAATGTCAGAGGTGCCCGCTAGCTTATTCACTCGGGTCGCATGTTGTTTTTTACCGCGTTGTTTGTCTTCGGTAATAAAGCTATAACGGTTAATTCGATAGCTGTCCGGTTCGATGCTACCATTGACGACGGATTCACCCAAGCCAAAATTGGCATTCACCAAACAGATATCTTCACGGCCTGATACGGGGTCACAGCTGAAGGCGACACCAGCGGCATCGGCATCGATGAGCTGCATAATCACCACGGCAGGCAGTACATCCTGATCATGGATCTGCATCTTGCGGCGATAGCTAACCGCACGCTTGCTCCACACGGAGGCATAACAAGATTTAATCGCGGCAATGATAGGATCGATACCATTGATATTGAGAAAAGAATCATGAATGCCGGCGAAACTCGCTTTGATCGAATCTTCTGCACTCGCAGACGAGCGAATCGCCAGTGGTTTGTTAAGTAGTTGTTTATTTTCTAGTGCGAAAACAAGATCGGTGACCATTGTGGCTGGAAAAACTCCTTGCTGTATCTTGGTTTGGATCGTTGTTATGCACAGCTCACTTTCTGCACTATTGATATTCTGTAGGGTAATGCTCTCGGATGCACTACGAATGGGTTCCGCCAACGAATTCTCTTCGATAAACTGTAAATAGTGACTCGTGGCGAGAACACCACCTGCCGGCACATTAAAACCGAACTGCTGTAGACGCCCAAGATTCCAAGCTTTGCCGCCAACGTTTTTAGACCCTAAGTGCGCCGCCGATTGCCAATCAAGTAAGACATCCTGTGACAACGAGTTAGTGTTTATTGACTCCGTGTTAGACATGAATTCCTGCTCCCTTCAAAAAAAGATCGACAATCATCACTGAACTGGTTTCTAGGCAAAATTCCTGCGGCTGACGTAACCACATCATGGCTTGCATGATAGACAATAATTCGAAGTTGCTGGTTAATAGCTGTGTAGCGGTGTCTGCTCTAATATCGCCTAGTTCTTGACCCGCGGTGATAATTTGCAAGACGTACTGTTCCGCACCACTGCGTAGTTTTTTATTGCCCTCAATATCGTTCAGGTTTTGCAGTCGATAGCTTATGTAGATTTCGTATAGCGCACGGTTTTCCATAATGCGCCGCATAAAACAATTCAGCAATGCGATCAATCGGTTGGCCGTATCTGCATGATGGTCTATTACCAGGGTAAATTCGTCGTGGCTGTTTATCATTTCTTCTTGCCAATAAGCCGCAAGAATGGCCTCTTTTACCGGGAAATATTTATACAGTGTGGCCTTCGAAATATCGCTAAGCTCTGCAATTTGTTCCATGGTTATAGAGTGAAATCCACTTTTTTTAAATGCCTGCATGGTTTCGGCGATGATCTTGAGCCGTAGTTCGGTCTTTTTGCGCTCACGGCGATCAGGGTTTTTTTCCGTTAATGTATTCATAAGCAGCCCAATAACTATACGACGTATAAAAGTATACGTCGTATAGTTATTGGCGTCAAGCTTGCGAGTTAAACATAATGCTTCAACAATACTGTGCAAGAATTCCGAAAAAGAGACAAGTAAGTAGACAATGTCGATGTGGTCGTGTATAAACTCTAATGACAACAAGTAAGTAACATTTGAGGCGGGATTTACTACGCAGTAATAAAGGAGGGTGTATGGCTTGTCCAGATATCAAGGGGTTGAAGCTTGATCATAGTAGCCGAGAGGCGCTGAGTGAGATTAACCGGATTACAGAATTATCTCGTGTCTTGGCGAATATTATGGGGTACGGCACGATATTGAACATTGTAACGGGTAAGGGAGGATTCATATCTGGTTCATATAATCTTTCTAGTACGGACTTTTCTGCGCTTGATAAAGCTTTAACGGCTATTTCAAAAATTCAACGAACGGTGATCCAGAAAATTGCAAGAAATGAAAGGGCTAGTCATTGGGGTAATGAGGCACTATTTTGGGAGGCAATACATGATGGTTGCCAATAAAATAATTTTAGCATTCATGTTAACACTATTTTTTTCTATTGAGTTGATGGCGAGTGAAAATCTTAAGGCAATGACTCCTCTACAAAAACAAATTGTAGATCTTAGTCGCAGTAAAATGACTGTGGCGTTTGATGCGCTCGACAGGCAAATCGAGCTATGTCAAAACCGTTCATATCAGAACGTACTGTCTCCTACATTTTTTAATTCCGTAAAGATGTCGCTAGATGAGTGGAAAATATTATTACTGCATTCTAGTTCCACTGCCTTGCATCTATGTGAAGGTGACAAGTTCTGGGGAAATGCGATTATTTCGTTAAAACGGTTTTTGTTGGCTGAAAAAAAATACGTCGGTAAAAATACCATCGTGACTCGATATAAACAAAATGAACTCTGCTGTTTGGTATGGGAACGTGAATTTTCCTTGGAACTCAAATATATGGCTATTGCCGCAGAAACCAGAAAAAAAGTAGAAAGCCTACCTGAATTACGTCGACCCTTTGATTTCATGAAAGCCATAAATGATCTCGAATCATGGACTCTATAATAGTAACAATTACATTACTTAGTAACGTTATAACACGACATTTTCAGAAAATAAATTAAGGAGGTTATATGGCTTGTCCAGATATTAAGGGGCTGAAGCTTGACCATAGCAGTTAAGAGGCGTTGAGTGAGATTAATCGTATTACAGAATTATCTCGTGTCTTGTCAAATATTATGGGCTACGGCACGATATTGAACATCATAGCAGGTAAGGGGGGATTTATTGCTGGAACTTACAATCTTTCTAGCACCGATTTTTCGGCGCTATCGAAGGCATTGGCTGCCATTTCAGAAATGCAGCAAAGAAGAATTAAAGATATTTCGAGATTAGAAAGAGCTAGTCACTGGGGAAAAGAGGCGCAATTTTGGGAGGCTATTCAAGATGGTTGTCAATAAATTTTCTTATCTAATTTCTTTGGTATTATTGTTTTCTGCTGAATTAATAGCGGAGGACAAATTAAATTCGATGACGGCATTGCAAATAAAGATATATGATCTCAGTTATCAACAAATGAATTCAGCATTTGATT
>JBGMRO010000529.1:0-3317 GCA_048061555.1 Thiohalomonadales bacterium
ATGATCTAGCGTCGCGTAGCTTTCCCTCTAGTACATAACTAATTGCACCACAAAAACAAGAACCTTTAACGGTCATTCGTTAGTTTTCCTTTGTAGTGTTGAGCGGTAATCCCTTGGCCCAGCCCTGCGCCATACCGGACACCATTTGTGAGAAGTCAGTAGATTTGCTCATCTGATTCCGTTGTGCACAATATTCTGGGTCCACATTAAACAGGGAATTTGCGAACTGCCGCGCCCCGTGGGTAATTGCACGGGTTTTTTCCACTCGTAGATGGGTAAATTTTTTATACACGGTATCAATATCCTGCGTGGTGTCACGCTCGCCTAGCAAAGTTGCAAGCTGCCACGCATCTTCCATGGCCTGACAGGCACCCTGACCTGAGGTCGGTAATGGTGCATGTGCTGCATCTCCAATGATTATCACATTGTTTCGATGCCAGACCGATATGGGGTCATGATCGTGCACATAGATTTTATGGATATTATTCGAAGGTGTTTTGTTAATTATCTCGGCAATCGGTGTCGGCCAGTGGGCGAACAAGGTTAACAGCTCGTCCCGATAGTTGTTTGAATCGGTTTTTTCTATCGCGGGCGCAGCTATGGCACCCGCCCAATAGGCTGCATTGCGGTTTATGGGTACAATGCCGAATCGTTGCCCTACTCCCCAACAATCCATTACCGACATGTCACTGACAATACTAGAAGAAGCGGTTAATTTTCCCACCCAGTTGATGAAACCCTGATATTTAGGTACATTGTTTCCATGAACATATTTTCTTGCGACCGAGTTCATGCGACCGTCGGCGGCAATAACAATATCGGCATTGATAATTTTTTCGTTACTTAGACAGATCGTTGAACCATTGTTATTACCCGAGGTTATTTTATCTATTTTCTGTGAAAAATGAATAGTAACACCCAAACCCATCGCCCGCGTATAGAGAATTTTCATTAAGTCCTTACGAAAAATAGAATAGCTCGCATATCCCATCGATGCGTTAAGTGCGCTTATATCAAGCATACCAATATTCTCTCCTTCATGAGTCAGTCTGCGCATTGCTCTAGGCTTGCCAGAAATCGTCTTTACTTCGTCCAACATTCCGAGTTGATCTAAAACAAAAGATGCATTAGGCCAGCAAATGATACCCGCGCCCATATCACTGATCGTGGCGTATTTTTCATAGACCTCACAGTCGATTCCCTTCAAACGCAGGGCAATTGCGGTACACAAACCGCCTATACCCGCGCCTAAGATGACAGTCTTCATCGTATCTATCCTTTTGATTACCCAAAGCGTTTGAGATTTAGGTGTTTAGTGTCTGTCATATTTTATCCATAGCGAGGCGAAATGACGCGTAATAGTCGGCCTATTGCAAGGAATTTCAACGAAGCTATGAATAATATAGAACGGCAATAAAGCCTAAATTTTAGACGCTTTGGGTATATACACCGAAGTCTAGGTTGCACGATCTCTCCCGTGGCCGTCGTCATGCGGGTTTTTAATTTTATACAATACATGCTCTCGTAAAGGGCTATCCTGTGGAACCATGGGGTGATCAAAGTTGCGCTGCATATTCACCATATTCAACTCTTCCATGACGGCACGGGATTTCACATTTGACACTGCTGTAAATGAATAAATGGTTTCAATATTGAGCTTGGTAAACGCAACATCGAGAGATGCACGAGCCGCTTCTGTCGCATATCCGTTTCCCCAGTATTCCTGCGCCAGGCGCCAACCGATTTCTATACACGGTGTTACGGGTATCTCATAGGTGGTCTCGTGCAGCCCGACAAATCCGATGAATGAATTTTGAGCGATCAACTCCACTGCCCAAAATCCCCAGCCACGTTCCGCAATCAAGGCCTCGATCCTCGACGCCAAGGCATCGCTCTCCTTACGGTTTAACCGGCTCGGGAAATAGCGCATCACCTCCGCATCTGAATTTAAAGTCGCGAATGGTGTGTAATCGTCGTGACACCATTGTCGTAGTAAAAGCCGATCCGTTCGAATCTCAATGATCTTGCTCACCCGATAGTGTCCGGTAGGTTTATTTTGATGATCGTCCCTTGTATCAAATGTCGCTCACGCATAAAGCGCTTTAACCGCCGTGCCTTTGTATAGCCCCTCAATCAAAACCGCCGTTGCTAATGCAGCATGTAATAGTTGACATGCACTATATCTCATTTGATTCGAATGATATAGGCCGACCAACAAGACTATCCAAATGTAAACCCTTGATAGGGTTGATAATACCCTGCCAAACTACTATCTTAACTAGTAAATCAGTGGTTTTCCAGGAGTAGTGACAACCCATAGCGCGAAGACTGTGAAAACTGCCGATGTGCCCGGCTTCTGTGTGCATTTTCTGAGAGCTACGACCAACGCCCTCTCCCACGGACCGATATCGCTAAGTGCAAAGAGTAGACAAGGTGGTACGACGCTGGGAAATGGCATCATGGTTAACGTTAAGTATTAGTATTTGGTGTGGATGTCTGCGCTCGAGCCTGAGCGGAAGTTCTAGTGCCACCTAAAAACGTGAACTTTAACGCCAAAAGCAGACGTTGAGTATGTCTCTCAAAAATACTTGAGAATTTACAAGCACGGGTCTCGCTACTCGTTTACTAACTGTTAACCACACTGGATAAATATCTGAAATTTTGTTATTTGGATGAAAGTGGTACCGGAGCCGAATCAATAGCAGTTATGGTGGGAGTTATCGTTGATGCTTCTCGTATGCGACTAACGAAACAGCATTGGCATGCGTTATTAGAAAAATTGTCAAGTATTATTGGGCGCAAAATAAGTGAAATTCACACTCGAGACTTTTATTCTGGAAATAGCCCTTGGAGAGATTTAAAAGGAAGCCAACGCTCCGAAATTATTACTGAAATATTTAATTGGTTAAGAAGTCGAAAACATCATGTAGTTTATACAGCGGTAAACAAAGAGAAATTTTACGAGCATTTCAAATCCGAAACCTATTTTAACGATATTAGCACATTGTGGAGATTCATGGCTTTCCATATCACTCTATCGATACAAAAAAAGTATCAAAATGAGAAACGAAATAAGGGAAATACTGTATTAGTATTTGATAACGAAGAAAGAGAACAAACAAGATTTACAGATCTCCTGTTAAACTGTCCCGATTGGGCTGACTCCTATTATGGCAGGGGAAAGAAACAAGAAAAGCTTGATCAAATAATTGACGTTCCTCACTTTGTAGATTCCCAAGAGGTCGGTTTAATTCAGTTAGCAGATTTTCTTTGCTTTTTTATGCGAAAGTATATCGAATTGAAACACGAATTGGTAA
>JBGMRO010000530.1:0-3303 GCA_048061555.1 Thiohalomonadales bacterium
TTTAAGGTCTTGATCGCTTACTTAAAACCGGTTTTACCCACTACCGCGGCAGAGGTCGAAAAATTCTTAAATATACCGGCATTGAGCTGGCACAATTACACTGAATATTTATCTGACCACAAAATAAATAAATTCAAACCCTTAATGACTCGAGTAGAGTCTGATAAAATTACCGCCATGTTAGCGGCAAGTCAACAGGAAAAAGCAGAGCCACAAATGAAAAATGAGCAAGACAAGGCCAAGGCAGAGAAAAAGACACCTGTATCAACATCGATAGAAAATACCAACCACACGATGGATATTGATCCCATCGCAGCAGAGATAACGTTCGATACCTTTGCCAAAATTGACTTGCGCATCGCAAAAATAATCAACGCAGAACATGTCGATGGTGCCGACAAACTGCTGCGCCTAAGCCTCGATATTGGCACAGAGACTCGACAGGTCTTCGCCGGGATAAAATCTGCCTACGAACCGCAAGACCTGATAGGCAGACACACCGTCATGGTGGCAAACTTAGCGCCGCGGAAAATGCGTTTCGGCCTATCAGAAGGTATGGTATTAGCTGCGGGTCCTGGCGGATCAGACCTGTGGATACTGCAGCCCGACGCCGGAGCCAAAGCCGGCATGCGGGTAAAATAGGGACCACCGTAGGCAGCCTCATGAAAGAGTATTTTTTAATCCTGGTCAGCACCGTACTAGTCAACAACTACGTCTTGGTTAAATTTCTTGGCCTATGCCCATTCATGGGGGTTTCTCGAAAACTGGAGACCGCCATGGGTATGGCACTGGCGACCACCTTTGTATTGACACTATCGGCGGCAACCAGTCATATCGTCTACAACTTCCTCTTGGTACCCTTAGAATTGGAGTTTTTAAAGACTATCGCCTTCATCTTGGTTATCGCGGTGGTGGTGCAAGTCACCGAGATGTATGTACACAAGACCAGCCCTATTCTTTATCAGGTATTGGGCATTTTTCTGCCATTAATTACCACGAACTGCGCCGTATTGGGCGTTGCTTTACTCAATACACAAAAAGATTATGGCTTCGTGACCTCGGTACTTTCCGGCTTCGGTGCCGCAGTCGGTTTTTCACTGGTACTGATCTTGTTTGCGGCCATGCGGGAACGTATCGCAGTGGCCGACGTGCCGGAAAGTTTCCGTGGCGCACCCATCGCACTCATTACCGCTGGCCTCATGTCCCTGGCATTTATGGGTTTTTCCGGGTTAGATAAATGACCGCGATAATCCTGTTGACACTACTCGCGCTGATATTTGGGCTGATATTAGGTTATGTCTCTATCCGATATAAGGTCGAAGGCGACCCCTTGGTGGAAAAAATAAACGGCATATTGCCACAAACACAGTGTGGTCAGTGTAGTTATGCGGGTTGCCGCCCCTATGCCAGCGCGATCGCCAAAGGTGAAGCCGATATAAACCAATGTCCACCCGGTGGTGAGACCACAATAATTGCCTTGGCTGATTTACTCGGCAAAGAGATAAAACCCTTAAACCCTGAAAACGGCGTCGAACAGGTCAAACGGGTAGCGCTAATCGACGAACAAAACTGCATCGGCTGTACACTTTGCATTCAAGCTTGTCCTGTGGATGCCATTTTAGGTAGTGCCAAGCTAATGCATACGGTCATCGCCGACGAGTGCACCGGTTGTGACCTGTGCTTGCCACCGTGTCCGGTCGATTGCATAGCAATGATCCCTGTCGAGACCACCACCGAGAATTGGCTGGTAGATTTTCCACAAGGCCTACCAGAAAATCTGGCAGAACTATCTACGACAACTCTCGCATCACCAAGCATGCCACTCAGTACGCCGGAATATTCTGCCAAGGCAAAATCGACAGCGTCTGACAAAGGCGCATAATGAAAAATTTATTTACTTTTCCCGGGGGCATCAAGCTCAAGGCCAACAAACATGGCTCGAGCAGTCAGGCGGTGCAAAAAGCAGCACTCAGTCATCGATTAATCTTGCCGCTGCAACAGAATATCGGTAGTGCCGCAAAGGCCATCGTCAATGTTGGTGATCAGGTCTATAAGGGCCAGATTATCGCCCGCGATATCGACGAGATCAGTGTACCGGTGCATGCCCCTACATCCGGCATCATAAGCTCGATAGAAAAACACCCGATCCCGCACCCTTCTGGCCTGTGGGCCAAGTGCATTATTATTACCACAGACGGAGAAGACAAATCTCGTCGTGCGGGCAATCGATGCATCAATTATTTAGAGAAAACGCCGGAGGAGATTCGAATAGGCATCCACAATGCCGGTATCGTTGGACTCGGTGGTGCGGGGTTTCCTAGCGCCATAAAACTCAACATCAAAGATACGCGCATCGACACGCTTATTATCAATGGTGCTGAATGTGAGCCCTATATTACCTGTGACGACAGCTTAATGCAGCAGCACGCCTTACAGATTGTAGAAGGCGCAAAAATTTTAAAACACGCAGTGCAGGCCAAGGCGTGCATTATTGCCATTGAGAACAATAAGCCAGAGGCCATCGCACGCATCAAACAAGCCGTCGTGGAACGAGAAGCAGATGACATAGAGGTCCGCAAGATACCCACCGTCTACCCTACCGGCGGCGAAAAACAACTCATCCAAACATTGACCGGCAAGGAGGTGCCACAGCAGCAAATACCGCTCACAGTCAATATCGTCTGCCTCAATGTTGCCACTGCCTATGCAGTCTATAATGCGATACGCCACGGTGAGCCACTGATATCACGTTTTGTCACCATCGCAGGTAGCGTCGCCAAGGCACGCAATCTCGACGCCCTTATTGGCACCCCCATGACCGATCTAATTAAACAATGTGGCGGTAATCCTGCCTCTTTAAGTCGTATTATTATGGGTGGACCGATGATGGGTTACGCCATGCGTGACCATAAAGTCCCTATGATAAAGACCACCAATTGTATCCTGGCGAATTCGGTCGTGGCAGATGTACCGATGCCCTCCCGTCTAAATCAGTCCCTGCCGTGTATCCGCTGTGGCAAATGTGCAGAGGCCTGTCCCGTCAATCTGCTACCGCAACAATTATACTGGCATGCCAAGAGTAAAGATCTCGACAAAGTGCAGGACTACAATCTTTTCGATTGCATAGAATGTGGTTGCTGTGACTATGTCTGTCCAAGTCATATCCCCCTGGTACAATATTACCGATTTGCAAAGTCTACCATTTGGAATAAAGAACGGGAGAAAGAGCTCGCCGACCGGTCTAGACTAAGACACGACTTCCGCCTGGCGCGTATCGAACGGGAAAAAGCGGCCAAGGCCGCT
>JBGMRO010000531.1:0-3302 GCA_048061555.1 Thiohalomonadales bacterium
CTAAATAATAGGTGACATGATGAAATTAATTTTACAATTGATAATAATTGGCGGAGCACTAACATTTCTGGTTTTTGGTGTAAATTTGGCATGGAGTGACGACGATGACGATGACGATGATTCTCATCGTCGTGGCAAAGGCGTCGCTAATGTACAGCTACCACTATACACAGAAGATTGCGGTGAATGTCACATGGAATATCCTCCAGGATTGTTACCCTCTGAATCTTGGAGTAGGGTGTTAGCTGGCTTGTCCGATCATTTTGGTGATAATGCTGAAATAGACTCATCGTCGATGGGTCAGATCGAAAAATTTTTACAAAAAAATAGCGCCGATAACTCCGAATATATACGTTCTAAGAAAATGATGCGCGGAATAAGTGCTACCTCTAATACGCCACTTCGCATTACAACATTGCCTTACTTTGTTAGAAAACATGATGAAATCAGTGCTTCCATGGTCAAGGGAAATGATAAAGTTCGTAGTTTTGCAAATTGTGACGCATGCCATAGTAAAGCTAAGCAGGGATTGTTTTCCGAAAGAAATATTAGTATACCCGGATATGCAAGCTGGGATGACTAAATCGCCCATTTAGCGAAAATTCTAACACAGGATATCTTGGAATACACCGGCACTTGGGAATAATTATGTGTACTATATATAGATTGGAAAAATCGGATAGATTGGCTGTGTTAAAAAGAAATTATATGTTGGCTATATTGTGCGCCACATTAGTAACTGCTTTCGCACATGCGAGCGACGACGACGATGATCCTGGACAGGATAGAGCTCGCGAATTAAGCCAGCAAGGTATCATACTATCGTTACCCATTATTATAGAAAAAGCCCAGCTGATTCATCCAGGAAAAATATTGGAAGTTGAGTTCAAGCAGGCAGCAAGAATTTTTCGCTATGAAATTGAATTATTGGATGACAAGGGTACAGTATGGGAAATGGAATTTGACGCACAAACGGGTAAATTAATCAAATTAGAGCAGGATGATTGAGATGCGTCTGCTATTAGTCGAAGACGACAAATTACTCATTGATACACTCAAGCCGACACTGAAGAAAGCAGGTTTCGCTGTAGACGTGGCTAACGATGGCAAAGAAGCCGAGTTTAAGGGTAATCAAAATGGCTATGATATCGTTGTTTTGGATATTGGTCTGCCATTAAAGAGCGGTATTGATGTACTTAAGGCATGGCGTGCTATGGCTAATGCTGTACCGGTCCTACTATTAACCGCAAGAGATGCATGGCATGAAAAAGTTGATGGCTTTAAAGCAGGTGCGGATGATTATTTGAGTAAACCCTTCCACGTAGAAGAGCTTATTGTCAGAATAAATGCGATTACCCATCGAGCGAATCAAAAGCCGGGGGGCAATATTTTAGTCGCAGGGATTTCTCTGGATGAGCAGCAACAATCTGTGACCCTAGATAATAACAAGCTTATCTCATTAACGGGTACGGAATTTCGTATGTTACGTTATTTTCTATTGCACCCCAATCGGGTGGTGTCAAAATCGACGCTTTTAGAACACGTATATGACTTTGATTCTGACAAGGATAGTAATGTCATAGAGGTATATATAAAGCGCATTCGAAAAATTATTGGCAAAGAAAGAATCGAGACTAGGCGAGGACAAGGTTATGTATTTAAGGACCCACCATGAAAAAAAGTTTACAATCCACATTGGGCATGGGGTTGTCATTGAGTTTGTTGTTGGTGTTTTTTCTGTTATGGCTCGTCGTAAGTGACGCAGTAAAAGTGGTCGCGGAGGGATATATCGGGTCGCGACTCGAAAATGATGCCGAGTCGTTGTTGGCTGCAATGTTTTTAAGTAAGGCTGGCGACTGGCAAGTCGATCATAAGAAATTAAACGCAAATTATCGTCGACCCTTCTCGGGGCGTTACTACAAAATTGGCGTAGGTCCACAAGAATTGTTGTCCCGATCGTTGTGGGATATAGACTTACCGGATATCACCTCAAATTCTGATAGAGCCACCATCACGCGGATTCCGGGCCCACAGGCGCAAACACTGCTCGCCTACATACGAACCTATTCAAAGCAAGGGCAGGTATTGACGATCCTCGTTGCCGAGGATTTTACCCCAATTGCGCAAGATATCCGTGTTTTGCTGATAAAGCTTGCGTTCGCTGCTTCGGCAATATTGGTTTTGGTGACCTTGCTGCAAATTGCATTGCTGAGATGGTCATTACGTCCATTAAAGAAAGCCAGTAATGATCTGCACTTATTAGAGCGCGGTGAAATCAAAAAGCTCAATATTGATGTCCCGGCTGAAATTACGCCGCTCGTTTTAGAGATAAATCGACTCTTTGACGCCATGACGTCTCGATTACGTCGTTCTCGAAACGCGATAGGTGATCTTTCTCATGCCCTAAAGACACCGCTCACGATTATGCAGCAATTGCTCGCGGACCACGGAAAATTGCAGCAGCCACAGACGGCCAAGATATGTGAGCTACAGATTTCCAGCATCCATAACATTATTCACCGCAACCTCAAAAAGGCCAGATTGGCAGGTGATGGTCCAGGGGGGGCGAATTTCCACATCGCAAAGGACTTAGCGGATCTTATAGAAACCATAAATATGATGTATCCGAACATCTCAGTGGAATGGGTGGCCCATGATGAGGATATCGACGTGCTCCCGTATGATCGAGACGACATGTTGGAACTACTGGGAAATATTTTGGATAACGCGGCTAAGTGGGCGAAATGCCGCGTACGAGTGACCAGCCAAATGGAAAAACCCACCCAAGTTTCATTTCTTGTCGATGATGATGGTCCGGGTATTTCAGCGAATCAAAAAAACGCACTTCTACAGCGGGGTACTCGATTGGACGAGAACATAGAGGGGCAGGGCATCGGTTTGGCGATCTGTACGGAAATCGTATCGCAATATGGCGGTGAACTACTGTTTTTGGAATCTGATGACGGGTCGGGATTAAGGGTTAAAATCACACTAGCATGGTAACTAATAGGTATTAGGTATTATAAAAAATAGGCGTACGTAATGATAATATTGACTACGTAATAATATAGGTGTCACTAAGTGCTTTACTTTACCTCCTTATTATAGCGATAGTGAATATGTTCTTCTCATAAATAAACTAATCATTACCGCAAAAAATCGCTAATATATTGTTATTTAACAGTATAATTTAGCGAATACTTTCTATAAAAAAATTCTGGAGGAACGCTAATAAAAATAATTAATTGGTCAACGAAGCATAATCGTTATATAAGTGTATCTAGGTAGTAATACGTAGGTAG
>JBGMRO010000532.1:0-3291 GCA_048061555.1 Thiohalomonadales bacterium
CACAAGATTGATGCCCTGTTCTTTAAAATATCCCTTCTCATAAGCGACAAACAAACCAGCAGTACTCATGGCAGGTGTAATACCAATAGGAACATCCTGCAATCGTTGTGCGTGCGCATTGAAAACAGACAATACTGTCAAGGCGAAAATCACAAGGGACAAACGTAATTTAGGGTTCATTTTTTTCTCATTATTTTAGATTGTAGGTCGCATTAGAAGGAGGTTTCTGCTGTCCAAAAAATTCAAAACATGACTGATCCGCTCGATTCGGCTTTGAGGTAACACCGACAGGCAAACCTTTGAGAAAATTAGATACCCCATTTAACTCAGTAATTATGCATCCGAACTCTGCTGAGTCTAACCACAACAGATGCTATTCACAATATGATCAAGATCATGTTTTATCTATGGCGGGGAGGAAAAATAAAGTGCAAAATGGATAATGCAGATTCCCGTTTAGAACAGGAAACTACTCGAGTCGGTGTAGGCATTTATTACTTTAACAATAAACGAGACGAGGAATAGATTATGATGAGTCGTAGATTTAGGGAGATAGTGATAGTCGCGTCAATGAGCATCACCGGACTTATAGGCTGCGCTATTGATGACGGGATTGACGGATCAGGTCAAAAACCCAAGATTACCATATCCGGGACTGCAGCTAAGGGTTCGCCGATAGTCAGCGCTGCGATTTCTGTAAAATCTAATAGCGGCGCCAGGGTTCTTACTACCACGAACCAATCCGGGAAATATACTATCGAAGTCAATGAATCAGAGGGGCCTTACCTTATCCGGGCCGAATTGTCTGGCAGTGAATATCTCTTCAGTATTGCTACCGAGCAGGGTACCACTAATATTCATCCAATCACGGATTTGATTATCCGTAATTGGTTTCAAGTGCAAGGCCTGAACGTTGCGGATGAATTCAAAAAGGCGAAAGCCGCCACCAAACTACCCACGGTGGCTGAGGTTAAAGCGGTTAAAGACGCGATCACGAAGATTATTTCATTAACACTCAAAGAATTTAATCTACCGGAAAATCTTGACCTTATGTCTGCCAAATTTAATGCGGATAATACCGGCTTCGATCGTTACCTGGACCATATACAAATAGTTATCGTTAACAACCTCATTACCTATGTGTTTACCAATACTACTCTAGATTACAAAATCTTCACCCAAATTCCAATCAGCCGAGATTTCACGATTACCGATATGGAAGCGCCGTCCGACCCTAAAAATGTGCGAGCCATATCTGCGAGCGCAAAGGAAATTTTCGTGGTCTGGCAGCCTTCTACCGACAACGTGGGTGTTGTGGGTTACAACGTTTATAGAGATGCGACACTAGTCAAGACGACCCCATTCTCTGTGTTTGCTGATTCAGGTCTGGCACTAGAAGTCAGCTACTGCTATACAATAGAAGCCTTCGATAGTGCGGGCCTAACGAGTCCACTTTCAGCGCCAGAGGCTTGCCAAAGTACCAATGGCATGGTTGATGTAACCCCTCCGCCGATACCTACCATTAGCGCAAGCACGATCGATAGCAATTCTATCCAGTTAGCGATAACCACGGAAAATATTGGCGATGTATTCAGCTTTGATATATATCGCAGCTCCGCGATGCATGCAAACCAAAAAATAGCAACTATAAATTCCACGAGCTATACTGACTTTAATCTATTGGCAGGCAGAATCTATTGTTACCAGGCCCTCGCCTATGATGCCGCTCAAAATCGATCTGCGTTAAGCACACTCGAAGCCTGTGCTAGTACCACAGCAGGCATTTTTCGCTACTAATAGTATTTTACGCAATAGGGCGGGCTACGGGTTAGAAATTTTACATCGAGAAATTTCCATAATGATATTAATTAGAATTTTTACGCAGTTGATTAGTACCAGTATGTCCCGTGGAGAATGACAGTAGAGGAAGGCAGGGGTCCAAAACATCACCGTTAGTTGTGTCGGTTTTGACGAGGAGCCCTAATATATCAGTTTATTTTCCAATAATTCATTTATTTCGTTTCTAGTTATCGTGTTAGATCCCATACAAGTCAAAATAGGCGAAATCTATAAAGCGGAGTCGAGGCGAGTGCTCGCAGGCTTAATGCGCATTTTCGGTGATCTAGATTTGGCGGAGGAGGCCTTGCAGGACGCATTTTATGTCGCTATGCAGAAATGGCCAGTGGCAGGGATTCCTAAGAATCCGTATTCCTGGTTAATTTCTGCCGGAAAATTCAAGGCTATTGATGGTTTAAGAAGAACGGGTCGTGGAAAAGAACTCATTGCGGAAAAATTCGCGTTTGATGATGGGGGCTTAAAAGAGAGGGCTATAGAACAAGTCGTGTGTGATCGACATCTTGTCGAGGACGACCAGCTACGTTTAATATTTTATTGTTGCCATCCCTCGATACCGTTGGATTCCAGGATCGCCCTAACGCTTCGCGAAGTTTGTGGCATGCGTAGCTTAGAAATCGCTCGGGCCTATTTGGTACCCTTGGAAACGATAAAAAAAAGAATATCCAGGGCGAAGCTGCTTATTAAAGAGAATAAAATTCCTTATGAAATTCCCGGCAAGACCGAGTTAAATGAACGCGTACAAGCGGTATTAGGGGTTATATATTTAGTATTTAACGAAGGTTATTCTGCAAGCTCAGGCGCGGATCATCTTCGCAAGGAACTTACCGAAGAGGCCATTTTTTTGAGCCGTACCTTGGTGGATCTAATCTCCATGCCAGAAAGTCTGGGTTTGCTCGCGCTGCTGCTTTTACAGGAATCAAGGCGAGAGGCGCGAGTAACAAAAACAGGCGATCTTATACCACTTGAAGATCAAGATCGATCTTTGTGGGATAAAAAATTAATTGGCGAAGGTGTAAATTTAATTCATACGGCGGTGATGTCTGGCCGACTGGGTTCCTATACGCTCCAGGCCTCAATAGCTTCAGTGCATGCGATGGCCGATTCCGTTCAAAATACCCAATGGGAGCTCATTGTGGCTTATTACGACATGCTACTTTCGGTCACTCCTTCCCCCGTGGTGGAATTAAATCGAGCTATTGCGGTTGGAATGCATGCGGGCCCAGAGGCAGGCCTTGCTATCATTGAAGGCCTCATGAATAATAAAAAACTCAATTCTTACCCGATACTCTACGCCGCTCAAGCGGATTTCTGTAGAAAACTGGGATTAAACGAAGAGGCCATACAAGCCTACCGACGGGCCATCGATTTGGTTCGCCAGGAACCTGAAGAGAGATACCTAAGGAAACGACTTTCAGAAATTTTGTAATTATTTTA
>JBGMRO010000533.1:0-1134 GCA_048061555.1 Thiohalomonadales bacterium
TATAACACGGCCCATTTGTGTTTGCTCGATAGTCTCGGCTGTGCCTTACAGGCATTGCAATTTCCCGCCTGTACAAAACTGTTGGGGCCAATAGTAGAAGGTGCGCTGATGTCGCAGGGTTGTCGTGTACCTGGCACTCCCTATCGACTCGATCCGGTGCAGGCAGCATTTAATCTCGGTTGCATGATACGTTGGTTAGACTATAACGATACCTGGCTCGCGGCGGAGTGGGGACATCCATCCGACAACCTGGGCGGCCTATTAAGTGTTGCACAATATGTCAATCGGCAGCGCATAGACAAGGGTCAGGCACCGTTAAAGATGCAAGAAGTGCTGCACGCCATGATCAATGCCTACGAAATACAAGGCATACTCGCGCTCAGCAATAGCTTTAACCAAGTTGGTTTGGATCACGTTTTGTTGGTGCGTATCGCTACCTGTGCGAGTAGCGCGGCACTACTCGGTGCCACCAAGTCGCAAATCATCAATGCCGTTTCGAACGCTTGGTTAGATGGCGGTGCGCTGCGGGCCTACCGTCATGCGCCGAATACCGGCTCACGCAAGAGTTGGGCGGCCGGTGATGCCAGTAGCCGAGGGGTATGGCATGCCTTGCTGGCACTAAAGGGTGAAATGGGTTATCCGTCTGCATTGAGTGCGGAAACCTGGGGGTTCAATACCGTCTTGTTCGCAGGTAAGACTATTTCACTTGAGCAGCCGCTGTCGTGTTATGTTATGGAAAATATACTATTTAAAGTCAGTTTTCCCGCAGAGTTTCATGCGCAGACTGCCGTCGAGGCAGCGCTATTATTACATGCGAAAGTGAAGGGACGCATTTCTGAAATTGATAAAATTATTATTGAGACCCAGCAAGCGGCTTGTCGCATTATCGACAAGACTGGGCCACTCAATAATCCGGCCGATCGCGATCACTGCTTGCAGTACATGGTCGCGATCGCATTGTTGTTTGGTCGCTTGTGCGCGGAAGATTATGAAGACAATGTCGCCAAGCATGCCGACATCGATACCTTGCGTAACAAGATGTTGGTACGTGAAAATGTGGCATACTCTAGCGCCTATCTTGATCCAGCTAAGCGCTCGATCAGCAATGCGATACAGGTCTTTTTTAAGGATGCT
>JBGMRO010000533.1:1234-3290 GCA_048061555.1 Thiohalomonadales bacterium
TGATCCAGCTAAGCGCTCGATCAGCAATGCGATACAGGTCTTTTTTAAGGATGCTGGCGCGACAGGCAGAACCGAAGTCGAGTATCCCTTGGGGCATAAAGTTAGACGCAAAGAGGCGCTACCCTTACTGCAAGATAAATTCTATGCGAGTGTCGAACAACATTATAGCCAGCTAAAAAACCCAAAGCTCAAAAAACAACAACAAAACTTGTTTACCGATACACAAGAATTGAGAGAAATGACCATCAGTGATTTTATGGCGTGTTTTCCGTAATTGCTCTAAGCATATACACTAGGTAATATTCCGGTTGTTTTTATCTTTGTAATTTATTCAGATTTGGGGCTGAGCTATGGCACGGTATGTATCGATGTTGCGTGGAATCAACGTAGCAGGTCAAAAAAAGATCAAAATGGACGATCTTGTATCACTCTATGTACATCTGGGTTTGAAGGATGTGGTGACCTATATTCAAAGTGGTAACGTAGTATTTGACTTTAATTCGGGTAAAGAAGACTTCCTGAAGGTGTTAATTGAAAAGGAAATCGAGCGGCAATACGGATTTTCTGCAAGCGTACATAACTGTAACCATACCGAATTGAAGCGCATTATCAAGAATTTTCCATTTGATCGTGAACTAGCCGATGCACAGGGTAATAAATATCACGTCACCTTTTTATCACAGGCACCGGAGAAATCACTTATTGCTGAGACGCAAGACGTGGCGATAGCGGGAGAGCAGCTTATCGTATGCGGGACTGTGGCTTATCTACATTGTCCGGGTTCATTCGGAAAATCGAAGTTGTCGAATAATTTTTTGGAAAAAAAGCTGCAGGTCTCCGCAACTACGCGAAATTGGAAAACAATATTAAAGTTGTTCGAATTATCCACCTAACCGATCGATATAAAAAAAACATATAAACGGCCGCATTTTAAGCTCATATTAATAATACATATATAGACTCTGCTGTATTGATTTCGCTTGGCCAAATTTCCCGATTTCAGGCTAATTGAGGTCAATATCCTCTATTGTGGCACACGATTATTAGAATTGTTCTATTTTTTATTGGCTACGGTTTATAGGATTAAACCGCGCCTAAAAGACACGGCTAGAGTGCGCAATAGAATATGGAGATGTATTTAACATGGAGGTTCAAATGAATATTAGTAGGTCTATTAGTGTAGTGGCACTATTATTTTTCTGTTATTCCACCGCCGTTTTTTCGGCGGCGGGTACGACATGGAGTTATTCAGGTACGACAGGCCCAGAAGTCTGGAGCAATCTCAGTGCCGAATATGAGTTATGTGGCACCGGGCAGAAGCAATCGCCGATCGACCTTACCATGACCATACCCGAAGCCTTACCTTGGTTACAGTATAATTATCGTAGGGTTGATCTAGAAATAGAGAACAATACACATACTGTAGAAGTGATTTACCATAGTCAGGGTGAGCTTGTTATCGATGATCGACAATATAGGCTGCTACAATTTCATTTTCATGCACCCAGTGAACATACAGAAAATGGGTTGGCGGCACAAATGGAGATCCATTTTGTTCACATCGATTCCACTAGTCAACTCGCGGTAGTGGCTGTCATGGTCGATGAAGGGTTCAAAAATACATTTTTTGAGAATATTATTAGCAGGGCACCCACCAACAAAGGCACCGTGACGTACGTAGGGCAGGCGATTAATGCCGGGGAGCTGTTACCCGAAAATCCATCTCATTACCGTGCGTATTCGGGTTCCCTAACCACGCCGCCCTGCAGCGAGGCTGTTCGTTGGTTTGTGCTCGAAGAACATATTGAATTCGCGCGCGACCAAATAGAAAACTTCCTAGCGATCATCGGCGAAAATGCCAGACCCGAGCAGTCGTTAAATGACCGTATGATCACCATTAACGATTAATTAACCATCACAGCAGCTTGAGGATAGCGCTTAGGCTATCCTCACGATCAAAATTGCCGCACGTCACCCGGTTCCATCACAATGAGTTTAATCTTGCTATCGCCTAGTGCGTGCCGATACTGCGCGGGTGTTCCTTTTAATACGGGAA
>JBGMRO010000534.1:0-3289 GCA_048061555.1 Thiohalomonadales bacterium
ACTAAGTGAGTCATCGCCCGCGCACATTCGATAGCTTGCACATATTCTCGTGCCAACAAAAAGCTGCGCAGGTAGTTACGTTCCATTGCCGCTTCGGAAAAATTTGCCGCCACATCCTCGTGAGAGACACCCGCACATTCGCCACCGCCAAATTGCGACACTTTGAATTCAAGTTCATCCCCATGATCGTATAAAACTTCCGCTAAATCATTTTCAGACACGTAAATTAGGTCGGCCAGTAAATCATGGTATTTCTCTGCACTAATAGCGGTGCTCCATTGCCTAAAGGACTCACTACCGACACGACAGGTCATATAAGCATCTCGAATACGTTCGATGGCCTTAGTGATACGGGCGGCTGGGACTTCCGGACCCTTGATTCCAATACCACCACCGCCTCGACCATCGCCGCCGAAAAAAAGTCGGTAATGTGGAATAAGCTTACCGTGCAGCCGTTTTCCCTCGCCATGTATTCCAATATCCGCGACCGTGGGTTGCGCACAGCCATTGTGACAACCACTGACCCTTATTTTTAAATCGGCAGAGAAGCCATTGAGTTTTTCAGCAATATTCTTTGATGCCGTGATACCTAAACGGCAAGTCCAGGTACCCGGACATGCCACCACATTGTCTCCAGCCACAGGATTGGCTAGATCCATTTCAGCTAAGCGTTGTCGAATAGTGGCAAAACTGCCCGCAGATACGCCCACGAGCACCAAATTTTGATCCTGTGTGGTACGAATATCGTCAATATTTAACGCCAATAATAAACCTGCAATGCCACGTAGCTGTTCCGCGCTCAGATCTCCAAGTGGTACGGCAATCGGAAATACAAATCGCCCAGTTTGTTTTTGTGGAATAATCGTACGCGGTGCGCCAGTACCATATTCCCCCTGCACACTGCCTGCCGACCAATGACCACTAACATGATCGCGTACATGGGCGTACGCGGCACGGGTCTTTTTCACCTCAACCTGATAACGTTCAATAAACCCTTGCTCACCAAAACGGTCGACCAAAAATTTTACCCTCGATCTTGCACGTTTCTTTCGCTGCGAGTACTTATTGTGTACCGCAATAACCGCTTCAATGACGGGTAACAAATCTGCCTCGTCAATGAAAGGTTCGATCACAATAGCTTCACGTGGTTTATGCCCTAGACCGCCTGCCGCTAGCACCTTAAATCCAAATTGATTATTCCTGCGCACGGCCACGACGCCGACATCATGGATCATGCCTTGCGCACAATCCAACTCACAGCCCGAGAAACTCATTTTAATTTTGCGCGGCATGTGCTGAGTCAATCGGTGCCGCAAAAAATGCCTGACCGTTTGTTCGATAAACGGTTGTACATCGACGTGCTCGCGTTCACAGACGCCTGCCAATGGGCAAGCACAAATATTACGCACGGTATTCCCGCAGGCCTCTCGCGTTGTCAAACCTAGGTCGGCAAGTGCACGCAGGGTTAAGCTAGTATGTTCCAATGCAATACTATGCAGTTGAAAGTCTTGTCGCGTAGTAATACTGGCGACATCCTCTTGCGAATATTTCTGTAAAATATCACCGATGCCGGCCAGCTGCCGAGGCGAAACTCGGCCACCAGGTAATTTAATGCGCACCATATTGACGCCATCTTGTCGCTGCCCATACACACCTTGCTGTAGACGAACCACCATCAGTTTATCTTTGTCTATCTCGCCACGTTGGTATTGCGCCACAGTCTCCTCGTATCTATCCAGTTCTATTTCATCTATATAACTATCGGTTATACTCGTCATCATAATCTCCGAATTGATTGCTACATTGTAACTACTCACCCTTCGCCAAATAACATCCAATTGTGTAGAGTGTTACTGGATTTGTAACTGCTCAGGCTGTTCCGGTAAAGCTTCAGATCAAGGCAAAAAATGTGAATTTACACGCGTAAATGACCATTTTTGAACGCAGAGATGAAGCTTTACCGGGACCGCATGAGTAGTTACGCTGCATTTCCCTATAAGCTTCGCTGTAGGTACTGCAATTTATTGTCGCGAGCGGCCCAGACATCGGCATCGACTAATGCTGGTTTGACTTCGGTTATGACTGGCCAAAGTTCAGCTAGCTCTTGGTTGAGCTGGAGATAATCTGTATATTCATCAGGTAATTCTTGCTCTGCAAATATAGCCTCCACCGGACATTCCGGCACACACAAGGTACAATCGATACATTCTGCTGGATTGATAATTAGAAAATTCGGCCCTTCGTGAAAACAATCGACCGGACACACCTCGACGCAATCGGTGTATTTACAGCAAACACATTTTTCGGTGACTACGAATGTCATACCTTTAATCCTTGTCCACATACAATTAGTGATCTAACTCGATACGACAAAATTATAGAGACTCTTAATAGAACCTGAAGGAATTTATTATTCTTTATATAGACCTTTTAGTTATATATGTTGGCATGACTATTTCCTTGCATAGACCCAAAGAATGAAATAAAGCGTATTCCCTCGTTGTGTCGAATTAATTTCGGAGAGAATCACCGCGACCCAGCCGAGCAATAAATTAGTGCATTTTTTTATGGCGTCGCGCTATAATGTGATAGAAACACGAGACTTTTCAGATCACAGATCATAGGATCGTTCACGCGAGCTATAATTCTTAGCCGCTTGTATAATTCAAAAGGGAGGATTTATACTATGGGAACCGAAGACACCAGCATTATCTCGCATATTTCAATCGGCACAAATAATTTCGATCGCGCCGTTGCATTCTACGACAAAGTTTTATCAAGCCTCGGTTGTAAGCAAATCATGAGTCATCCTGGTGCCGTCGCATACGGTCATGCATTTCCCGAGTTTTGGGTGCAAACGCCTATCAACGGTGAAGCAGCGACGACAGGAAATGGATCTCACATCGGCTTCATCGCTAAAACAAAGGAAGCCGTACATGCATTTCATGCAGCTGCCATCAGTGAAGGTGGCACAGACGATGGTGCACCGGGCCCAAGGCCAGACTATGGTGAGGAATATTATGGTTGTTTTATTCGAGATTTGGATGGAAATAAAATCGAAGCCACCTATTGGAATGCAGATAAAAAGTGAATTTACTAACTCAAGTTTCGGAGTTCAGTGGCTCATAAATACCGTACTACTCAGCAATAGGGTGGATGCGCTTCGCTATCCACCCTACGGGTTCGTTGATGTGGCGGATGTAGGGTGGATAAGCGAAGCGCATCCACCAATCTCTAAACCAAGGCTATGCATACAATACATCAACGGGTACGGCCCACATTTTTTCAT
>JBGMRO010000535.1:0-3289 GCA_048061555.1 Thiohalomonadales bacterium
AATTACGCATGTTAACGAATCTAGAAACCGACCAACATAAATTGATGCAAATAATTATGATTGGTCAACCAGAGTTATTAGATAAACTCGCGCAACCAGAACTACGTCAATTAGAGCAAAGAATTACCGCACGTTACCATCTACGTGCACTTACTATGATAGAAACTGCCGCCTACGTACACCATCGCCTGAAAATAGCGGGGATGGGTGATAAACCGATATTTACTGAGAAATCGCTAATACGAGTATTCAAGCTTTCCGGCGGTATTCCACGTCGGATAAATTTGCTTTGTGATCGGGCCCTACTGGGTGCCTACGTAAAGAGTTCTTACACAGTGGATCCACCTTTGTTAGATCGTGCATCAATTGAAGTTTTTGGAGAACGTCGTGGCGGTCGTTTTAATTTCAACAAAAAGCTTGTGGCTTGGGCTGCAGCTATTATTGTTGTCGTTTCCGGTGGGGTTGGATTATCTGCCGCTTATTATAAAAACTCCAATACTGATGAAATTTATCAGAGCAGAATCGAAGACCCTCTAGGCAGACGGGTGCAGCAGTCAGATGGGGCATCTGCGCAGTTATCGTCTAGAGAGACGAGAAGATCGAGTCACCGCACCTTAACGGGTACGCTAAGTATGGATCAACAGCCTGCCGCAATTAGCAAAGAGTTTGCCTATAACGCCCTGTTTGCCGCCTGGGATATAGGCTATTACGTTGATATGGGTAAAGACTATTGTGAAGTAGCAGAACGATTTGATTTGATGTGTTATAAAAATCGAGGCACGTTGAAGGATATTAAAAGTCTAAATAGACCCGCGGTACTACAAGTTAAAACGCTAACCGGAAAATTATTTTATCTTACCGTGGTGGGTATTTCAGGTAATACCATACAAGTTATGCTGGACGGAAAAATTAATACGTTTACCACTAAAGAATTAGATGTCTTGTGGCGGCGAGGTGAATTTATCGTCTTGTGGAGGGCGCCACCTGGATATAGTGGGGCGATTAGTCCTGGAAAATCTGGCCCGGATGTGCTCTGGTTGTCGAATCAAGTCTCGGTCATTGTGGGTCGTGACCTATCGAGCAATACAAATCTTAAATACAAAGGCGCACTCGTGGAAGACATCAAGGCATTTCAAGCCGCGCAGGGCTTGGTTGATGATGGCATCGCGGGCTCAAAAACACTGATTCACCTTAATAGTGAAGTGTTTGATGATGTGCCGTTGTTGATGCGTGACTCCTAATTAGCGCCCATCTATTAGTAACAGCTTGTTCTGCGTATTTTGCAGAATGTAGTGTTACTTACCATGGTTTTTCGACAAACGGTTTATTTCACCAATCTCATCGTTGTGCCGATTATCACCGACGATATAACTTCTGATCAGTTAATACGGAAGTTATCGACTGCTGATTAACATTAGTGGTCAGTTTGTGACCCATAGACACCGCTATACACATTAGTGATTAATTGGAATATCGAGATATTTAGCTGATATGTCTTATATTTTAGATGCATTAAAAAAGTCTGAGTTAAAACGCAATGGCGAAGAGCTGCCTTCCTGGGATACGGAAGATGTTGCGGCCGTAGCGACAGAATCCACTCGCAGGTCTTCTGCAAGCTTATGGGCATTACTCGCCCTAATACCGGTACTGTTTTTCTTAATCTATTGGGTATTTTTTCAACCCAGCGAGGAAGCAGGCATTGCAACGCAGGATAGAACTACGACGCTAATAACACCAGGGGTGGCGCAAGCTGACGCAAATAGCGGAAATATATCTGATGTAGACGTCAGCGAAGGGCAAGACTCACGATCTGAGTCAATCGCCGATGAGGTGACAAAACCCACTAGTAAAAATCCAACTGGAAATAAGAAACGTAAAACTAACCTGCAGGCCTTCTATGCCGCGCAAGGAGGAGCCAAAAAGTTGGCACAGAAACCTGCCTCAATCAAACGCCGGCCATCGGTCATATTTTCAGATGTCCCGCTAGATATGGATCCAGCGAATAAACCCAGACAAAAAGCTAGCCAACAAATTATTGCGGCGGGTAAAAATGTGGTCACCATTTTTGAGTTACCACAACATATACAAAAAAAAATTCCAGGGCTGATTTTTTCGGGGCACGTTTATTCCAGTGACTCGAAAAAACGCCATATTATGATCAATGGCCAAAAAATTCGGGAAGGCGATGCCGCAGAGCCGGGTATCGTGGTGGATAAAATTAATGCGCAAGGTGCCATATTCAAATTCAAAGGCTGGCGCTTTAGTCTAAATGCACTAGAAGATTGGGACGGGGGTACGTAGAAAATTTTGGCTATACGCAAATGAAGGCATAAACCAACTATATTAGCTCAAGTTTCGGAGCTTTACACTGCTGATCATTGGTGGATAAGCGAAGCGCATCCACTAAATTCCTAACGCCTGAAGAAACTCACCATAACCCTCGGCCTCCATATCCTCTTTTGCGATAAATTTCAGTGAAGCGGAATTTATGCAATAACGCTTTCCGGTAGGAGCGGGGCCGTCGTTAAATACGTGGCCTAGGTGTGAATCGGCGATAGGGCTACGCAGTTCTGTGCGGGTTGAAAACAGACTTCGATCCGCTTTTTCTATCAGGCTGATTTCCGCTATTGGCTTGGTGAAGCTTGGCCAGCCAGTGCCCGACTTGAATTTATCGACTGAGCTAAATAGCGCTTCGCCCGACACAATATCGACGTAAATGCCCGCTTTTTTGTTGTCCCAATATTCGTTCTTAAACGGGGGTTCAGTGCCTTCTTTTTGTGTGACGTGAAATTGGATCTCGGTTAGATTTTCCTTCAGTTGTTCGTTTGATGGTTTTTTGAAATGACTCATATCAGATCTGTCCGTAAATTTTTGCTCGGTATTGGCAGTTTTGAAAGTATGCGATTGTGGGTTATTACCATCGAAGCCGTGTGGATCGAGGGCATATCGCGCTTCTGATGCCTGTGCCGAACTGAGGGTTGTATTGGAGACCGCTACGGTAATATAGGCGATTCCGGCGAATAAGCCTATTATGCTCAATAGTGATAGTTTCTTTACAGATTGACAATTTTTCATGACATACCTTAATGTAGAGTGCGTAAAATAGGCAGCTTAATCCTATGATTAATTTAGATTAAATCAAACGATACTTTTTACATCTTAAAGTGTCCTTATGCTGCGAATGCATGGATGCATTAGAGCAGAAGATCAGAAACATCCTCGTTTGTGGATGGGTACTAGATGACGCCTAGTACCGACTATAGATCCGACTTCTCAAGGATTTATCACT
>JBGMRO010000536.1:0-3281 GCA_048061555.1 Thiohalomonadales bacterium
GATTCCCATCGCTAGATAAAGAACGTAAGTGTATTGTAACCGTAGTCAGCGTAATATTGTCGTGAGCCAATATCGCGTCTGAGCTTCAAAAGGCAACGCCTATTTTGATCATATGATCCCGGTTGCTGATATCCCTTGGCCGATGAAAATGAACGGTTGGTCCTGGGCAGAAGTCACCACGGAGAAATATCAAGCTGTTTTATACGCCATACGTTCATTGGATGACGCTTTTGGTGATTACTCCTATAAACACCTGCAGATGGCAGTAAAGATGTTATTGAAAGGATCGAGGTTAACACGCAAAATTTCCTGGTTCCCACGGTTCCCCGTGGGAATCCGTACCTACGCTTTCAACTCTGTACCCAGTATGCGTTACCACGCAGGAGCGTGGGAACGAGAAAACCTATATCCTTTAACCTCGATCCTTTAACCTATCTTTTAAAAGCTACTGCGGTCTAACCTCCATCCATAAGCGTGGCCCCAGGGTAGCGCTGTCACTGCCACTGCCGGTCGAGCAATCTATGCACGGAGATCTGGCATCGCCACCACCGCCTCCCGGTGGGGCATCGGTTGGAACTGTGCCGGGTCCGCCGAGCTCGGGATTGAAAGACGGAGGTGTAGAGGTCGTGGTACTACGCCTTGCCGTCGAATAGCTTTGTGGGTTGGCACTAATGACAGTAACGGAGTTTTCTGTAGAGTTGGCCTCGATAAAAAATCCGTCTCGTATCACTATAGAACCGCTGAAGTATTGCTGGATTCCTATCGTCTGATCCGTAATATTGTTGTCTTTTGCCTCTAACTCCATTGCCTGCGGTACGTAGACTAGGCCAGAGATGTTGACATGACTGTGCATGTCGATTAATCCACCGCTGTAGAGATAGGTCGGTATGTCTTCAAACGAGTTAGATCGCACATTGTTGGCATTCATGATACCGCTGGCACCAGCAGGCACTGCGAATTTAGCGCAGGCGTTGCCTTGTGAATTTACGCAGCCCGAGGGTGGTAGCGTGGCCCATGTCGTCGCGATTATGTTCAGCTTGTTAAAGGCATCGGCCCATCCGGCGGCATAACCAGAAGGCATTAGCAGGTGGTATTTGTCTGCATTACTAAGTGCGGTAAACAAGGCCGCTGTTAAGGCCGTACCTGTTTGATAAAGATAAGCGGCCCTGGATTCTTGCGGAATATCCGAAAAATTTATGCTCGGCGTAAGTACTCCCCCAGCTTGCCCATTACTAACGCCTCGGACTTTAAGCATGTTATCCATCGCGCCATCGAGATTAGCGTCGTGGGCCCAGTTGACCATGATGGGCACCGAGACCTTAAAATAAAGTTCCTTAGGAGCGAAAGGTAGTGCTGCGAGGGGAATGATCTCGCTTGCTCCACTGGCTGGGTTGTAGTCTACAAAATCGAAAAACAAGCTACCTTTGACCCGAATTTTTGCATCGTTTTTCAGTGCTATTCCACAGACCGTACTATTGGGTGCAATTTCATCGAAGTCTTTTCCGGGTGCGCATGCCGTGGCGGCACACAGACCCGCAGTCGCCGTATCGTCACAAAATCCATAAATCGATGCATCGGCTACCGTCTGTCGTAACGCATTTAAGCCACAACTGCCTCCACAGTCCGCGCGTTGACCTTTTTGTAGACCAATCCTCACTCGCACAACACCATATAAGGTATCTCCATCCGCGATGTGTTGGACAAACTGTTTCAATGTCATGCTGCCATAGGCACCTGTGGCCACCCCCACGTCAGGCGTGATATTTGACGTACTAGCGGTGGTGCCCGATAACCAGTCAGCGGTGCTGGGTAGGGGATTGAGTTCAAATAGATGTTTACCCGCAGAGAAGAGATCTACCTGGTCCGGTGTATTGATGAGGTAGTCCTCAACCTTGTTTTGTTGCACACCAATGGAGAGTATCAATTGGTCTGGGTCGGTCGCGATATTGCGTTGTAAGACATGGAAGTCTTCGATGCTAATGGAGTTTCCGCCGAAGCCGGATTCAATGGTGCTTTGATCTTTGTCGCAACCGGCGTAAAATTTCAGATTGCTCTTAATTGAGGCAAGGTGAGGTGTGGCAGTATTGTCAAAAATCACCATGCCGCTATCCGCCCCACCACAGAAGGAAGCCGCGCTACTGAATTTCAGGTTAGTAGTAGCGACGTCTGATCCACAGGTAGCGCTAATCGTCAAGGTTTCGCTGGCTGCGGCCAATGTGCCGTTGCCCGAATCGTTATTGGTATACGTGAAGCTGCCACTACTAATAAAGCTTCCGCCCTGCGTGACCGTGCCATGCCTTGGTGCGGCAGTGATGACATAAGTTGGCGAGCTTGCTGTACAGCTAGCGCCGCTCGCGGTGGCGGTAATACTTAGCGCCTGCGATGCGTTCAATCTAATTTTGTTGCTCGGGGCATCCGTCGTTAGCGTGGTGATCGCCGCAACCTGTGTCGATGCGAAGGCGAGCGATAAGACGATCGGATGAATGCTAATTTTTCGGTTACTTCTCATGTTATTTCCTCGATAATAAAACCTATAGGGTGCGATCCACGTCGCTGGCCTCGGTCAGAGCCGATATGTTGCCGATGGTATCAGGGGGTGAAAAACTACCGACCAAGCGTTGCATATAGTTTTTTGACTTACCCACTTGTGCGACGGCTTGGACAATAAGATCGACCGCATTTGCATTGTTTGGGTTTACGATGACCTCTATCCACGCACTGGCCTTCTGTGGGTTGATTTCGGCGTCCCAGTCCGCAGCTGCACTAGCGGTCAAGCGACTGTTAGCGCTCAAGGTATATAACCTAGGTTGCAGGCTCGCGCCGCTATTGAATAGGTCATTGATGCGTAATTGCGCAGTCCCGGCGACAATTTTATTACTAGTGAGTTGATTAGCGGCGATCAGGGAAGACTCACCATTGGCGATACGTTGTAGCAATTGTGGTGTTGTGTTTTCCAAGGCGTTAGACGCCGAGATGAAATACATGTACTCAAAAAGCTTAGTGGTGGGATTGTCCATGTTGCCCTGGATTGCCGCTGATTCACAGGTGTCGTCGGTGACACCGCCGTCCACGCAGGTCGTGACCCGGGTCGTATTATCGGTATTCAAGCGACTCTGGACAAATTCACCACGCAAGTGTTCCATCGCACTTTCAGCCATTAACAGTGCCTTATTACTATCGCGGGCGATGCCGGTCATGCTGGTATTTTCGGTTGTTCGATAATAAAAGTGGGCCGAGCTAGCCACGAGCACAAATAGGAATACCGCCGAAAGTATGAGGAT
>JBGMRO010000537.1:0-3278 GCA_048061555.1 Thiohalomonadales bacterium
CGGTCAATTGATCCATGAAGTATTGTCTATTGTACAGGCCGGTCAACAGATCCTGCTTGCGCAATAGTTCAAGTTCTTTTTCGAGTTCTGCGTTAGATTCTTTTTGCCGAATGACTATTTGGGTACAGTTTTCGCCGTCAAAACTGGCGGGTAAAAAACTCATTTTGGCGTTGAATTTTTCTTCATTTTCTTTAATTGCTTCAAATTCGAAATCGTGCTTCGGCGTTTCTCCCTTGCTGAGTGAGCGTAGTAATTTTTTAAATTCCTGTTGATGATCGCTAGAAATTAAATCCATGATGGGGATTGATTCCATTTCATCGGCATTGTCATAACCAAAAACGTCTAGGTAACTCATGTTGGCATAGATATGCATGCCTTCGTGTATATAACTGATCGGTTCTTTAGAGCTATCTAATAGGGTGCGATTTCGTTTTTCGTTCTCTGCTAAAGCAATTCTACATTCTCGATGTGAGCGACGCTCTTGTAAATTTGCAATCTCTTTGGCGACGAGTAGTAGGAATAATTCAGTATGTGCTACATTGATAATCGCAGCGGCACCTAGGCGGGTAAATTTCAAGATGTCTTCGTCTGTGGCGGTTTCCGCGTAAATTATACATATGATGTCTTTACCTGCGCGACGGATAGCCTCAAGGATATTTTCGCTCGACACTGATTTAATGGTGGGTGTCGCAATAATAATATCCCAATTCTCCTTGTTTATGGCCTCATCAAGATCATCGAGCTTGTTAGTATGCGTGGGTCTAACTGCGTATCCGGCATTGCGTAAGGCGCTAGCAATCAATTCGGCATCGTGCGAAGATTCCATTATTTCCAACAATTTAATCTGATTGTTTTTATTCACTAATTATCTCAATTTTTCAGTATTTATACACGGAATTAATTTACGACCACGTGAGTTCCTTTTTGTGGCGGGTATCTTCTGTTTTTGTGGTTAATTTTTTGAATCCTAAGTTTTTAACGACTAAAAAACCATATTGGTTGACCACGCCGGTTGCTTCTAAGCAAAGTGTGACTTTAACTAAACTTTGCTGGCCATCTTGGTTGACAATTAACGTGTCGTCAATTTTGTAGCTATTTGTGCACAATAATGTAACCGGTCTATTGATCGGTTTTATAGCGGGTAGCAATAAGGCTCGATTAAATTTTCTTCGTGTCGCCAACGGGTGGAATTGACTCAATTCGATCGCACGGGCTATGGGTACTAGTTTTTGAATACCTAAATCGATTTTATTGTCAGCATTTTTAATGCGACGAATAATTCCTATACCTACCGGCGTATTAAGATCTCCCGAAAATTTTCTTATGCCGATGATATCGCCTATTTGTAGGTTGTCCATCTTGGTTCGAAGAGACATACGCGTAATTAAACAATATCCACTCGCGCTTTCATTGGCATTATCATAATGAGATTGCTTAGGGGGGGTGGTTTTCGTCTCCGATTTTTTATGGTCTAACCAGTCACGAATATTGTCGTCATAACCGATGGAATTATTGGTGTAGGTGGGGTCCCAAATATCGGGTGCATCAGAAGCGACCACAACCGTACGGTCGAAGTGATGTGCTTCATTGTTATCCCATTCTTGTAAGCTAAGTTCGAGCTGTGGTTTATGGGGTTCGTGATATATGTCAGAGATTTCCACTGTATCGGCTAGTTTAAAGGCGGTTTCTTTTTTATGCGGGGTCTTTTCCGGTTGCTTGGAATTTTGATCCTGCAGCTCATGGTGTTCACGATTCGCAGTACTGATAAAAAAATGCGTTGCCTTAATCCCTATACTGACCTGTAGTTTACTATCTGTCGATATTCTTGAAGACGTGCGTTTTGTATTTCCACTCCACGTCGACAACAATATTTCTACTACCGCCGGTGGGATTTCAGTATCAGCGCTACTAAATCCACTATTCACGGTTTGCGTGAGTGATTCGCTTAACAGGCTCTCCAGTGCTTTGGTATCGAGTACGCGGGTATAAGTACGATTGTAGGCCTTGTCGCTCAGATAAAAACCGGGTGTAAGGTCGCTATTAAGACGTATGAGGATTTCATGCTTGTGTCTACTAAAGTCATCCACAGATTTAACATGACAGTATTCGTTCCATGTTTCTAGCGAGACATATACCTTTTCAATAGTTTGCTGACGCAATCTATACGGAGATATCAGACCCATTAACAGGATTTGTTTATAACGACTCAATATCGTGTTTTCCGACGGGCCTTCTTTATGCCTATGGTCCAAAATTTTAGTCGTACTCAGCCCGTTCTCTTCAGCATAAAGATAAAATTGATGTAGATCTATCCAGGTATTTTCCGGGTGTTCTGTGTAAATTTGGTAACTAACCAATAGAATTTCGCTCAAATAATGTATCGCCCAGTACAATAGCGCTACAGTAGGTTTTTTATTGAGAAGCGTCAGTTTTTGTGACCAGGTCTGATCTATCAGTATTTTGTAACCCAGGGCCATCTGTAGATTGAGTCCGATGGTCAGCTCGAATAGGGCTTGGTTTTTTGGAGATAATGGAATGTTATCCACTATAAAATAACGTTTGAACGTCTGAGTGATATTTTCTATGCGTTTACGTAGCGTTTGTAAGATATAGTATCTTTCTTTTTTGGCTATATTTAATGCATTGATTTCGGTCAGGTAGTCGTAAAGAAGGCGCCCAGATTGGCTAGGGTCAGCCTGTGGTAGTGCGGCTATCCAGGAATCCACAGCTTTAGCCCGAGTATTAGGGGAACTTCGGTCTGGTTTCCTTAAATCAGGGATATTTAATAATCCATTTCGTCTGGCATTAACCACTACTAGATCCGTCCTAACATCTTTGTGTTTTTAAAATAAATTCGTATTAAGTTTTTTAATGTAAAAGTAGTAAAAATACTTTCTAACATGAGGATATTTCGGCATTTAAACCAAAATCTTAAGTTTTGTCGCCAAAGTTGATTGGTAACTGCAAAGAGTATTTTTTTATTATAAGAAAAATCAATGGCATAGGTATAATCCTTGATCTATTTCGTGAGGTGCAATATATTTGCTATGACGGTATATAGCGTAGTTAGTGAGTGCCCATCCACAAACGGTCTATTTCTCCAATCTCATCGTTTGTGGACGGGCACTAGTTAGTCATCGGCGCTGGGATGGTGATGGGTTGTTTTGCTTGAGCCGAGCTAATTTCTTGCACCAGCCTCGGTACTAGGTAACCCGGTAACCGTGCGTTTATCTGACTCCAGAGCTTCTGCGCCCTGAATTCCGCAACCTCAAAATGTG